>JBCCAW010000154.1:0-11024 GCA_039814655.1 Myxococcota bacterium
CAGCCATTTACAAACTACCGGGTCTGTCGCTCAAACCGAAGGTGCGACTCATCACCTATTTGCAGCGTCAGCCTAAGGGGGGCATGGGAGTCACCCGTCGTGCCGCCGGGCCCTCAGACGCTCCGCTGCCCGTCCGCGCCGGGCACCACGACGCGCTCGCCCGTGCCGTAGCGGCGCCGGGCCCACTCGGCCATGGCGATGCCGGCGGCGATGGAGACCGGGTAGCTGTGGTTGATTCCGTACATGGGAATGGCGACCACGGCGTCCGCCGCGGCGGCCAGCTCCGGGCTCACGCCCGTGTCCTCATTGCCGAAGACGAGCACGGCATCGTCCGGAAGCGGCGCGTCCCACATCCCCGCAGTCGCCCCGTCCTTCTCGAAGGCGATGAGAGGCCAGCGCGCCTCGGCCGCGCGCGCGAGAAAGGCCTCGGTCGTCGGGAGCTCCACGATGTTCTCGTAGCGCTGCATGCCCATGGCCGCGCGCTGGTACCAGGGCTCGGTGCCGATGAGCACGATCTCCTTGGCCAGAAAGGAGTGCGCCGTCCGCACGATGGCGCCGATGTTGAACGGGTTCTTGGCCCGCTCCACGGCCACGCGAAAGGGATGGCGCATGCGGTCGAGCTCCTCGCGAATCACCCGCCGCGGCATCTCGAAAGGCGGGACCTTCATGGCCGGCTCACTTCCACTTGATGGAGCACCCCAGGGCCGGCTGGGCCTCGAAGTCGAGGGCCGTCCCGGCGAGGGCGTGGTCGATGGCGGCGCGTAGGTCCCGGCGCGTCACCCGGGACGCATCGCGCCAGCTGTCGTCCACGCGGCCGTTGTAGACGAGCTTCCGCGACGCATCGAAGACGAAGGGGTCCGGCGTGCAGGCCGCGTCGTAAGCTCGCGCGACGGCCTGGGACTCATCGTAGAGGTAGGGGAAGTTGAAGCCCTTCGCCTCGCTCCGGGCCTTCATCGCCTCGAAGGAGTCCGCCGGGTAGTTCCGCGCGTCGTTGGCGCTGATGGCCACGAGGCGCACGCCGGCGACCCGGGTCTCCTCCTGGAGCGCGATGAAGCGGTCCTCGAGGGCCACGGCGTAGGGGCAGTGGTTGCAGGTGAAGATCACCACGAGCGCGCGGGCGTCCGCGAAGTCCTCGAGGCGATGCGTCGCGCCGTCGACGCCGGGCAACGCAAAGGGAGGCGCCGACGTGCCCACGGGGAGCCCCTTCGATCCGGTGAGAGCCATGCGCGCATCTTGGGGCGCGCCACGGATTCGTCGAGCGGCGCAGTGGCCCGTCGTGAAACGGTGGAGGACGTCGAACTCCATGGCGGTCATGGTCACCATCGCGTCAGCGACGTGGGCGTCGCGGGCGACGGGGCCCATGACAGGCCCTTCATACGGTCTAGGACCTGCCCCTTTTTCACACTTCGCAACGAATCTCGAATGGTCCCGGGTTCTTTGCGCGGATACACCGTGTCCATGAGGACAGCGATCATCGCCCGTGTATTCGTCTTTGCGGCGCTCGCCGGGTGCGGAGATTCTTCGGATTCGGAAGCCTCCCACGCCAACGATGCCGGACCCGCCGACCCATCGGCCGATCCCAGGGATGCATTTCCAGGAAGATTCTGCGAAATATTTGTCGGCTACCCGGCGGAGAGTCCGGGCCTCATCGACTTCGAGATCTGGGGCTCGCAGTCCCTCGGAAACTGCCCACAGGCCGCCTGGGAGGCGCTCGATTTCGACGCCATCCAGGCGGAGCTCGGCGCCGTATTCGTCCTGCCGAATGGTCCGCGAGCGATCCTCGCAGACTTCGGCGGAGGTGTGGCATTCGGCGAGAACGTCCGCAGCTTCGGCGACATCGACATGCAGGTGGTCTCGTACCTTCGGGACTTCGACCCTTCGGAGGCCGACGAGGAAACCCCGTACCGAAGCTCACTCGTCGAGCAGGAGGGCGAAAAGGGGTTCAGCGCCGGAAGGGAGGTGTACGAGCTCATCACCGACGAGGGCGACGTCTTCACCCTCGTGACTGTCGATCTCAATGTCATTTCGTCGGTCGAGGATCTCCCGGGATTGGGAGCAAGGCTGACCAACCTGCCCGACGGATGGGTGTGGCAGGCGACGGTCTTGGATGCCGACCGACGGATCGAGGCCAACGGTGCGCTGCAAGCGATGCGGGACGAGCTGGGCAACACCTACCAGCGGGCGGCGGACCCCGTGGCCGATCCCAGAGACGATATCCCGGGACGCTACTGCGAGATCCTTCTCGGCTATCTCAATGACGAAGGTCTTCTATCCTTCGAGATCTGGGGGTCACAGTTCGTCGGTGACTGTCCGCAAGCGAAGTGGGACGCGCTCGACTTTGAAGCGATTCGGACCGAATACGAAGCGCTCTTCATCAATCCCAACGGCCCGAGGGCAGGCATCACCGACTTCGGCGGTGATTTCGAGGGCGTAGGGGAAGAGATTCGCGTCTACGGCGGAATCCAGATGCAACTCGTGTCCACCATTCCATCCTTCGACCCCTCGATGGGCGGCGGTGGCGGCTACACGCTTTCGTTGATCGACCAGACAAGTGTCAAAGGTTACAACGCAGGATCCGAGGTGTACGAGCTCCTCACAGATGACGGCAGGCTCTACACCATGGTCACCGTCGACCTGAACAACATCCTCGACCTGAGCGAGCTGCCGGGCGTGGGTGCACGTCTCGAAAACCTGCCCGCGGGATGGACCTGGCAAGCGACGGTCCTGGACGCGGAGCGGCGGATCGAAGTCGACGGCAACCTGGAGTCGCTGCAAGACGAGCTCGGCAACACCTACCAGCGCGCTGGGGACTGAGGGACAGAGGCCCTTGGACACGATGGCAAACATGGAAGGAGACGCGATGCGGACCGTGGTCAGTGTGATTCTGTTGCCCCTGCTCCTCGCCCTGGGGTGCGGAGACGACAACGCCCCGAGCGACGCCGCCACCGACGGCGGAGCGCGCATGGACGCGGGACCGGACGCGACGCCCGATGACGACGGCGGAGCGACGCTCACGGGCTGCGCCACGCCGGCGTCGGAGTCGTTCGCACGTCCCTTCGAAGTCTCGGCCGAGGACTACCCCTTCCGTTCCTGCGCGTTCGAGACCGATGCCGGCCTCATCCATTACATCGACGAGGGCCCCCCGGACGCCGAGGAGACCATCGTCGTCGTCCACGGCAATCCGACCTGGTCCTTCCTCTACCGGAACATCGCCACGGCGATGATTGCCGATGGGCATCGGTTCGTGGCCCTCGATCACCTCGGCATGGGCATGAGCGACATCCCCCCCACGAGCGAGTTCGACTACCGGCCGCGCCATCATGCCGCGAACCTCGAGGCCCTCGTCGTCGCCCTCGACCTCGAGAACATCACCCTCGTCGTCCAGGACTGGGGCGGCCCCATCGGCCTCGGGATGGCGACGCGCCAGCCCGACCGGATCGGGCGCATCCTCATCATGAACACCTGGGCGTGGTCGGTCGACGCCGAGGATCCTGGCCTCTATCACGAAGCCGTCGCCTGGAGCGCCCAAGCCAAGGCGTTGAAGGAGCTTCGGCCCACGGCCTTTTGCGATTTCTTCCTCCCCGGTCAGTCGGAGCTCACGGCGGCGGAAGTCGATCCCACCCGCGGCGCCCTCTACGAGCGTGTCGTCGACGCCTACGTTTCGCCGCACATCGACGCGACGGGAGGGTTCCGCACGACTGAGCCCTGCGCGCCGATGCAGATCTTCGCGGAGTCGATCACCGACGACGACGCCTTTCAGGGGGAGGTCGAAGCGGTCCTGGACGTCCTCGTGGGAAAGCCCTACGCGCTGCTCTTCGGTCTGAGCGACGAGCTCTTCGGAGCGCTGCGCTGCCACGCGGACAGCCCGCCCTGCCCCGGCGCGAGCACCTGCGAATGCGATCCGGAGCTGCTTCCATCGCGCGTGGCCGGGGGCTGCGAGGACCCGGCGGCCGCCGAATTTCACGTCTGCAAAGAGCCCGACGGGGCGATCCTCGAGCCCTACGCGGACCGCTTCGAGCTCCTCCTCGGTACGGACGCCCAGGTCAGCCGCGACGTCGTCCCCGGTGCGGACCACATGATCCAAGAGTGGGCGCCGGAGCAGGTCATCGCTGCGCTGCGCGGCCTCATCGCCAGCGAAGGGACCCGCGAGGGGCCCTGGGTCGCGAGCCAGCTCGAGATCATCGACAACGCGACGGGCATGGGCTGGATGGCTCTCGATATGACCCGCGAGACCTACGACGCGCTCGAGCTCTCGCCGGGCTGGACCCGCAACGTCGTCGACATCGAGGCCGACGTTGGCGAGTTCCTCCGCTCCCCCGATGACCCGGAGGGCGTCTTCACCGACGCGTCGCTCTTTGACCACGAATGGCGTCACGTCGTCTCCGTTCGTACTCGCGGCATGGCCGTGGACCCGGAGGGACTGCTTTCGCGGGTCGTCGTCGAGAAGGCGCACCGGCTGACGTACGATCCGGGACGGACCGTCACCGTTCTGACCTCGCCGGAGGGCGCGTCCTACGTACTCCAAACGCGGGACCCCGAGCGTAGCTCGGAGGTGGCGACGATCCCGGAGGGCTGGACCCTCGAGGAGGCACCGACGGGCGATGGGTTGACCGTCCTCCTTCCCGCCGAGGTCACCCTCCTGCGAGGGGACAACGGCGATGCGTTCCAGGGGCCGCTGCCGCGGTCGACCTTCTTCCCGGAAGACTGAGGCGCCGGGCCACGATGGCGCCGGCACGACCTCCCCGACCCACCACGCTCACGCAGCGCGCTCGCTCGGCCAGCGCGTGGCCACGCAGGCGCCGCCGAGGTCCGAGGTCTCGATGAGGAGCTCGCCGCCGTGCCGGTCCATGATGCGCGCCACGATCGCGAGCCCGAGGCCGACCCCGCCGGACGCGCGATCGCGATCGGGGGAGAGGCGCGTGAACGGCACCGTCACCGCGGCGCGCTGCTCCGTCGGGATGCCCGGGCCGTCGTCGTGCACGGCGACCCAGACGCTCCGGTCCTTGGCGACCACCTCGAGCCGCACGCGCGTGGCCGCGTGGCGCATGGCGTTCCGGAGCACGTTCTCCACCGCCCGCGCGAAGAGCCGCCGGTCGGCGAAGACCTCGACGGCCTCCCCGACGACCTCGACCCCGATCGCGCGCTCCTCCGGCGCCTCGAGAGACGCGAGCTCGGCCAGGTCGGCCAAGGGCTGCCGGGGATCGAAGACCTTCCGCTCGAGGCGAAGCTCGTCCGACTGCACGTAGCTCAGGAGCTCGGCCACCAGCGCGTCGAGCGCGTCGAGCTCTCGCGTCATCGCCGCGATGCGCGCATCGCGCTCGTCGACCTCGAGCGGCTCGTCGAAGAGCGCGATGCGGAAGCGGAGGCGCGCGAGCGGCGAGCCGAGCTCGTGGGAGACGGCCTGCACCAGCTCGTCGCGGCTTCGGACCAAGCGCTCGAGCCGCTCGGCCATCACGTTGAAGGCAGCGGCGAGCTCACTCGACGGACCGGCGGGGTTGTCGACGCGTGCGCTGAGCTCGCCGGTCGCGATTCGCCGGCTCGCCCGCTCGACCTTCGCGAGCTCGCGCCCCACCCGAAGCGCCACGAAGCCCGCGACCAGCGGGAGCAGGACGATGAGCAGCGGCAGCGCGACGGGCACGGCGCCCGGCGGCATGGATGGGTGAACGGGCCCCGCCGCCAGCACCACGCCGTCAGGAAGCCCGAGGAAGTACCACTCCTCGGACCGGGAGACCCGGTGGTGCACGCGCCGACTCGGCGCGACCTGGCGCCCAGCGCGGGCGGCCGCCTCGTCGCCCGAAATCAGCCGCATCGGGGTCCAAAAATGGGGCCGAAGCTCCCGGAGACGACCCTCTCGCTCCGCCGCCGGCAACGCCTCGAGCTCGGATTGCACGAAGAACACGCCATCGCGCTCGGCCCGATCTTCGCTCCAAGTCTGGGACCACGAGTAGGCCAGGAGGACAGCGAAGCTCAGCGCCCAGGAAAGGAGCACGCTGCTACGCACGAGCTGAGAGAGCGAGCCCTTCATCGGCACGCCAGGAGGTAGCCGACGCCGCGCACGGACTTGATGCGGCTCCGGTCGAGGCCCGCACGCTCGAGCTTTCGGCGAAGCCGGCTGACGTGCACGTCCATGCCGCGGTCGAGGCCGTCGTACTCGATGCCCAGAAGCCGCGTGTAGAGGTCGTCCCGCGCGACGACGCTCCCAGCCTGCGCCGCGAGCATGCGGAGCACGTCGAACTCCATGGACGTGAGCGACACCGGCGCGTCGTCGATGCGCACGTCGCGCGTCGACACGTCGATGTGAATCGGGCCGACGTGAATCCGGTCCTGGTCCTCGGCAGGCCGGGTGCCGCCGTTTCGCCGGAGCTGCGAGCGGATACGCGCGAGGAGCACACGCGGCTCGATGGGTTTGATGACGAAATCGTCGGCGCCGAGCTCGAGGCCGGCCACGTGGTCCGCCTCGCTCTGGCTCGCGGTGAGCATGAGGATCGCGCCCGCATAGCCCTCGCGGACCCGGCGCACGACGTCGAGGCCGTTCGTCCCGGGCAACATGAGGTCGAGGATCACCAGGTCGGGCTGCTCCGCCAGGATGCGCTCCGCACCCACGTCCCCGGTGGCGACGCGCGCGAGCTCGAACCCCTCAGGCCGGAGGTACTTCGCGAGCAACCCCGCGAACTCGTCGTCGTCCTCGACGAGGAGCAGCTGCGCTTTCCTCACGCAAGCACCGTGCGGCCTCGGCCCGCGCGAAGGCAAGCGACGGTACGCTTCGCAACACTCCGCAGCCGATGGCCGCTTAGCCAGGCCGCGGCCGACGGGAACGCGGGGCCGGGTGCTTGGCCTTGCGAGTTCAAGATGACCCGAGCGGCTCGAGCAGGGTATCCTTACAGCGCGTTACTCCTGCGCCGGGGTCCCGCGCTTGTGGGAACCGGTTTCAGTGGTGTCGCACGATGCCCGTGAGGGCAGACAAGATGCCGCCGCGGGGCCACTGTCATGGAACCCCTTGCACCCCGGCGGTGGGTCCGGCCGACCTGCGCGCGCCTCCGATGCTCCACACCCTCATCGCCGACCCCGATCAGCCCTTCGCCGATCGCGCGCGCCCGATCCTGGAGAGCCACGGGGCCGATGTTCGTGTGATCCGGGAGGACGAGCTCGCCTTCGAGCTCAAGCGCCAGCGTCCGGGGCTCGTCTTCCTGCCCGTCGACTTGCCGGACAAGCGGGGCTTCGAGCTGTGCGGGAAGCTCAAGCGGGTGGCCCGGCAGATCAAGGTGGTCCTCGCCACGCAAACGCTCTCGCCGAGCGAGCTCGCGGTACACCGGTTTCTTCGCACGCACGCCGATGCCTACCTCGACAAGCGCGACCTCAGCGACGACGACCTCGCGGAGCTGGTTGGGCGGCTCTTCGGCCAGTGGACGCTGCCGGCGCTGGCCACCCCGGCCGAGCGGGCCGTCACCGCTCCCCGGCGTCTGCCGAGCTACCGGCCGCCGGGCAGCGGCCCGCCGAGGAGCACCTTCGTGCTCGGGACGGGCCCTACGCCCGCGTTCGGTGCCGCGCCGCGAAATGAGGTCGACGCGCTAAGAGGCGCCCTCGCGGACGCGCGACGGAGCGCCATCTCGTCCCCGTTCTCCCGGGAGTTCGAGGCCTTGAAAACGGCGGTGGCCGCCAAGGAGCAGGAGGCCGCGGAGCTGCGGGAGGAGCTCGCGGGTCTGCGCGCGCGCTTCAACGAGATGGCCGAGGCCGTCTATCCGACCATGCGCGAGCGCGACGCGCTTCTGGAGAAGGCACGCGCCCTCGAGTCGGCCGTGCGCACGCTTCAGGCCGACCGGCTCGAGCGCGAGGCGTCGAGGCGAGAGGCGGAGCTGCAGGCCGAGGAGGCCGAGGCCCGTCTGCGTTCTGAGCTGCGGACCGAGCGCGAGACGCGAGCGGCCGTCGAGGCGACCCTCGGCGAGGAGCGGAGCGAACGTGCCGCCGCCGACGCGGCCCATGCCCGCGACCTCGATGCGGAGCGAAGGCTCCGGGAAGAGGCAGAGAGCGCGCACGAGCGCCAGCTGGCCGAGGAGCGCGTGGTGGCCCGCCGCACCCTCGACGAGGAGCGCTCCCGGAGCGCGCAGCTGCGCCGCGACCTGGACGAGGCCCAGACCACCCTGCGTGCGCTCCGTGCGGAGCACGCCGCCGCGTTGACCGCAGCCCACGAGCAGCACGAGGCGCACGAAGCGGCGGCGCGCGAAGCACTCGTCGCGGAGCACGAGGCGGCGCTGGTCACGGCCCGGCTCGAGCACGAGGCGGCTCTCGTTCAGCTCCGCGCGCTCGGCGAAGCGACGCTGGCCCAGCGTGACCTCGAGCACGAGGCGAAGCGAAAGGCCGCCCTCGATGAGGCGAAGGCGCGGCACGCCGCCGCGCTTCGCGACGCGCAAACCGCCCATGAGGCCCAGCTTCGGACTGCCCTCGACGAGGCGCGCGCCGCGCACGAAAGGGACCGGAGCGCCGCCTTGGCCGCCACGGAGGCGGCGCACGAGCGCCAGCACGCGCAGGCGCTGGAGGTCCTGCGGGCCGACGCCGAGGCGGACCACGAGCGCCGGCTCAAAGCTGCCCTGGCCGACGCTCGGCGCACGCATGAGCAGGCACTCGGGGCGGCCCTGGCGGGCGCCGCCGCGGAGCACGCGCGTGCGGTCGAGCATCTCCAGCACGAAAGCCGGGTCGCGCTCGATGAGCGCGTGCGAGAAGCCTTCGCCGAGGCACGCTCGGAGCATGCGTCCGCGCTGGAGCGCGCGCGGACGGAGGCGCGCACGCAGCACGAGGAGGCCCTCCGAGAGGTTCGGGCGCAGCACGCCGCCGCCCGGACGGAGCTGGAGCGCGCCCATGCACGGGCGCTGGCTGACGCCGAAGCGCGCGTGGCGTCGGCTTCGGCCAGCGACCGGGAGGAGGCGCTGGCTGCGTGGGTGGGTGAGCGCGCCCGGCTCCAGCTCGAACACGAGCAGGACCGCCAGGCCCTCGAGCGCGACCGAGCGGCCCTGGCGGCCGACTGGGCGGAAACCCGGGTCCGGCTGGAGGAGGCCCTCGACGCGGCGGCTCGGTCGCGCGCTCTCGGCGCGAAGGAGGCCGCACGCCTCGCGGAACAGGCCGCCATCGCCGAGGCTGCGCGCGCCGCCGCCGAGCAGGACCTCGGTGCGCGACGCCGTGAGCTCGAGCAGTCCCGTGCCCGCGAGTCCGTCGGCCGGCGGACGCTGGCCTCCACCGAACGTGAACTCGCGAAGGCCTTGGCGGGCCTCGAGGCCGAGCGCGATGCCGCGGCCCGTCGCTTCGACGAGCAGGTCGAGCGCCTCGAGGTGAGCCATGCGACGAAGCTGGCCGAGGTCGAAGAGAACGCCACGGAGGCCGAGGTCGCGGCCGACGCACGGGCCTCGAAGGCGCTAGGCGAGGTCCATGCCCAGCTCGCGGCGGCCGAACGGGCCACGCGGGAGGCCGAGGCGAGGGTCGTCCGCGCGGAGGCCAAGGCCGCCTCGCGGGTTCGCAAGGCCGAGCAGGAGCTCGAGGAGCGGCTGGCCGACGCGCACGCCGTGCACCGTGCGGAGCTCGACGCGCTTCGGGCCGACTTCGACGCTCGCGTCGCGGAGGCGCAGCACGCCGAAGATCGGGTCCGCCAAACCGACCGCGACACCACGCGCACCTCGTTCCTGATGGAGCTCGATGCGCAGCTCGCGGAGGCGACGGCGGCGTTCGAGAAGGAGCTGGCGGCGTCGCAGCGCGACGCGGACGAGGCGCGCGCTCGCCTCGACCGCCGCCTGAAGGCGTCGGCGGAGCGCCTTCGGACCACGGACCAGCGGGCGGAGCAGCTCCAGCGGCGCGTGGCGGAGCTCGACGCCGGCGGCGCGCAACGGCAACGCCGGCTCCACGCGCTGGAGCGAGAGCTGGCCACCGTCCGCAAGGAGCTCGAACAAACCCGGGGAGAGCGCGACGAGGCTGTCCTCAAAGCGATGTCCGCGGAGGCCCGTGCGCGGCTCGCGTCGACCTTTCCGCCGCCGCCCCGCATCGACTTCAAGTCGAAGGTGCTCGAGGAGCGCGTGGCAGAGCTCGAAGGGGACCTCGAGAGCCAGAGGGCAAAGGTGAGCGAGGCGGAGCGCTCGCGCGAGAGGCTGGCTGCCCGGCTCCACTCGGTCGAGGACGCGCGCGCCAAGGCCGAGAGCCGCGCGGCGCGCGGCGCGGCGAGCATCCGTCAACTGGAAAGCCAGCTCAGCAGCGCCCCGCCCGCGCAGCATCCGGGCGCCAGCCAACAGCTCTGGGACTACGCGCAGCGCGTGCGGGAACAGGCGGCGCGCATCGAATCGCTCGAGCGCCTCGTGGCCGACCTGACGAGGCACGGGAGGGGCTAGACCTCGCCGTGCCCGCGCGTCCGAGCTCAGCGGCTCACGTCGTCGAGCTTGGCGAGAATCGCGTCGAGGCGCCGCAGCTCTTCCTGCCCCGCCTTGAGGTAGACGGGAATCGTACGCCGGTGCCGCTCGCAAACGCGGCGGAGGAGCGCTCGCTCCTCCGCCGTGAGGGTGCGGCGCCCGACGCCGTCGTCGTCGGGCACCGTCATGGTCGCCTCAGTTGCTCGACTCGCCGTCGCCCGGGTTCGCTGCCGCGGCCTCGGCCTCGGCTTCGGCGGCTGCCTCGAGCGCAGCGAGCTGCTCGCCCGCGGCCGTCACGTTCGCGAGCAGCTTACGCCCCCGCGGCTCGACCTCGGGCCACACATTGTTAATTTCGAATTCGTCAAGCACCGGCCCACTGATAGATTTGAGATAAGCAAAGCGATCACCCCGCATGATAGTGGGACGAATAAATACATAGAACTTTGATCGAGCGAATGAGCGATTCTGATCCTTAAATAAATTACCAAGCACTGGGATATCACTCAAGATTGGTATGCCAGCCTCACTCTCAGACTCGGCGGCAATCTCAATGCCGCCCACAGCAACAGCAAACCCATCCGGAATGGTCGCTCGGCTCGAGATGCTGCTCTCCTGTCGCGGCGGCGGGACAGCTTCGCTCGA
>JBCCAW010000201.1:0-9340 GCA_039814655.1 Myxococcota bacterium
GCCGCCGGTAGGCCTGGTGAAAGCGGGGCAGGTCGCCGTTGTGGGCGAAGACCCAGCGCCCGTATTGAAAGGGGTGGCAGTTGAGGACCGTCTTGGGGCCCTGCGTGGCCTTGCGGACGTGCGCGAGCACGGTCTCGGAGCTCACGACGCCGCTCACGCGATGAAAGAGCGCGTCGCTGAGCGCGTGCCCGGGGCTGCGCGTGAGGTGCGGCGCGCCGTCCACGTAGTAGGCGACGCCCCAGCCATCGGGGTGCCCGGCGCTCTGCCGCCCGAGCGCGTTGTCCGCCGCGACGAGGGAGCGGTGCACCTGGCTCTGAATCACCGAACGGAAGCCGAAGAGTCTGCACACGATGACGGGCAGCATGCCACGGGAACGAGAAAGCCCGGCCTGCGCGCGTCCCCGAGCCGAGGCCGGAGACGCGTGAAGCGCCGCGGCGTTCCCCTGCTAAGCCCCGCCCATGCGCTCCCTCCGTCGCCTCCTCGGCTACACGCGCGCCTGGCGCGGCCGCTACGCGCTCGGGACGCTCTACGCCGTCGTCAACAAGCTCTTCGACATCGCGCCGGAGATCCTCATCGGCGTGGCCGTGGACATCGTGGTCCAGCGCGAGGAGAGCTTCCTCGCGGGCTTCGGCGTGGCCTCGCTGGAGCACCAGCTCGTGCTCCTCGGCGTGCTCACGGTGCTCGTCTGGGGCGGCGAGTCGACCTTCGAGTACCTCTACCAGGTCGTCTGGAAGAACCTCGCCCAGACCGTGCAGCACCGGGTGCGCGCTGACGTCTTCGACCACGTGCAGCACCTGCCCGTCGCGGCCCTCGACGCGCGGCGCCGGGGCGAGCTGCAGACGCTGCTCACAGAGGACGTGAACCAGCTCGAGCGCTTTTTGAACACGGGCCTCGTCGCCATTCTCCACGTGGTCACCTCGACGGTGGCCGTGGGCTGCGTGTTCTTCGCCCTCGCGCCGGGCGTGGCGGTCTTCGCCATGCTGCCCATCCCGATCATCGTGGCCGTGGCGCTCGGCTTTCAGCGCGGGCTCGGGCGCCGCTACGGGGCCGTGCGGGAGAGCGCCGGGGCCCTCGGGGCGCGGCTCAGCGCGCAGCTCCATGGGCTGCTCACGCTGAAGTCCTACGCGGCGGAGGCCCAGGCGCTCGCGGCACTCGAAGCCGATTCGCGGGGCTACGCGGCGACGAACCGGAAGGCCATCAAGCTCTCGAGCGCCTTCGTGCCGCTCATTCGCATGGCCATCCTCGCGGGCTTCGTGGTGACGCTGGTCATCGGCGGCTTCCGCACGCTGGACGGGACCTTGGCCGTGGGCGCGTACAGCGTGCTGGTCTTTTTGACCCAGCGCCTGCTCTGGCCCTTCACGCGCCTCGGCGAGACCGTCGACCTCTACCAGCGCAGCATGGCGTCGGCGGACCGGCTCCTCGACGTGCTCGACCTCGAGCGCGAGGACCCGGGGGGCGCGAGCGCGGACCCGGCCGTCTTCCGCGGTGACGTGCGCTTCGAGCGCGTGTCCTTCACCTATCCGTCGACGGACGGGCCACGCGCGGCGGTGTTCGAGGACCTCGAGCTCACCATCGACGCGGGGAGCTTCGTCGGCCTCGTGGGCTCCACGGGCTCGGGCAAGAGCACGCTCGTGAAGCTCTTGCTCCGCTTCTACGCGCCGGACGCGGGGCGCGTGACCCTCGGCGGCGTGGACCTACGCGAGCTGCCGCTCCGCGCGCTCCGGCGGCAGGTGGCCTGGGTGAGCCAGGAGGCCTTTCTCTTTCACGGGAGCGTGCGCGAGAACATCGCCCTCGGCGACCCGGAAGCGCCCCTCGAGCGCGTGGTCGCGGCGGCGAAGGCGGCGGAGCTGCACGACTTCGTGACGTCGCTGCCGCAGGGCTACGACACCCCCGTGGGCGACTTCGGCACGGCGCTCAGCGGCGGCCAGCGCCAGCGCCTCTCGCTGGCGCGGGCCATCCTGAAGGACCCAACGATACTCATCCTCGACGAGGCCACGAGCGCCGTGGACAACGAGACCGAAGCCGCCATCCAGCGCTCGCTGGCGCGCGTCGCCGAAGGCCGCACGGTCATCGCCATCGCGCACCGGCTGAGCACCGTGCGCGGCGCCGACGCCATCTTCGTGCTGGAGCACGGCGAGCTGGTGGAGCGCGGCCGCCACGACACGCTCGTCGAAGGCGGCGGCCGCTACGCGGGCCTCTGGGCCATGCAGGTCGGCGCCGCCTGAGCCGGGCTCGAGCGCCGGCCCGCGTGAGCGCCACGCGCGTCTGATCGCCGTTCAAGCGGTCGTTTGGACCGCCACGAGCGTGCGAACGCCGTTCCGGCGGTCGCTGTGGCCGCCACGAGCGTGCGAACGCCGTTTCGGCGGCCGCTGCGGCCACCACGAGCGTGCGAACCCCGTTTGGGCGGCCGCTTTGGCCGCTACGAGCGTGCGAACGCCGTGGTGGCGCTCCCGGGCGCCCCCCCACGCCGTCTGCGCGCGGTGCCAGGGGCCCGCTCGGCCGCGAGGCGCGTCCGAACTCCGAACGCCCTTCGCGGGTCGCCGGCGTCCGGGAGCGACTGGATGTCCGCTCTCCCGCCGCTGCCGCTGGCCGGGGGTACGCCTTCAGCGTCTTCGGTTGAAGACGGCGAGGAAGAGGCCGTGGAGGAAGCCGTAGAGGGCGCCGCCGGCGATCATGGTGGAGCCGAAGGTGCGGTCGCCGGCGCTCACGAGGATGGCGCCGCCCATGATGAGCGACGCGGTGACCACGCCGCTGAAGAAGCGCTTGCCGAGCTTGTCCGCGGCGCTCCGCAGCGAGGTCTCGCGAACCTCGAGGCTGAAGGCGCCGCGGCGGAGGTCCTCGAGGATCTCCTGGAGCTGGAGCGGCATCTCGCCGGCGGCGTGGCTGAGACGCATCACGCCTCGAAGCACGTCCTGGGTGATCTTCTCCGGCGAGTAGCGGAGCTGGACCAGGCGCAGGAAGTAGGGCCGCACCTCCGTGAAGACGTCGAGCTGCGGGTGAATGGCCTTGCCGATGCCCTCGATGGTCATGAGCGCCTTGCCCATCATCAAAAACCCCTCGGGCACCTCGATGCCGTAGCGCCGGGAGCCATCCACCAGATCCCGGAGCAGCATGCCGACCTCGATCTCCCCGAGGCTCTTGCCGAGGTACTTCTGCGCGAGCACCGTCACCTCGGCCTCGAAGGCCTGTCGGTCGACCTTCTTCGTCGGCCGGCCGATGGCCCAGAGCGCATCGGCGATGCCCCGAAAGTCCTCGCGCACGGCCGCGACCATCAAATCGATCGTTCGGTCACGAAGCGTCGGCGTCAGATGCCCGACGAGTCCGAGGTCCAAAAAGCCGAGCACCGGCGCGTCCGGGTCGCCGAGTACGAAGAGGTTTCCGGGGTGCGGGTCCGCGTGGAAGAAGCCGTCCTCGAAGACCATCTGGATGATGGCGTCGACGGCGATCTTGGCGACGACCTCGCCGTCGTAGCCGCCCTCGAGGCAGGCCTGGTCGACCTTGCGCCCGGCGAGGAACTCGAGGGTCAGCACGCGCCGGCTGCTCGCCTCCCGGTGCACCGCCGGGAACTTCACGTTGCGCTTGCCCGCGAAGTTCCGCGCGAAGCGCTCGGCGTGGTCCGCCTCGAGGCCGAAGTCGAGCTCGGCGCTCACGGCCCGGTGGAACTCGCCCACCATCTTCACGGGCTGGTAAAGGCGCGCCTCGGGGATGGAGCGCTCGATGGCGTGGGCCAGCCAGTAGAGCAGGTCCACGTCCAGCTCGATGACCTCCTTCACGCCCGGGCGCTGCACCTTGACCACGACGGGCACGGGGCCGTCGTCCGTGCGGAGCTCGGCCTTGTGCACCTGGCCGATGGAGGCGCTCGCCAGCGGCACCTCGTCGAAGTGCGCGTAGAGCACGTCGAGGGGCGCGCCGAGCTCGGACTCGATGAGCGGGCGGAGCTCTTCGAAGAGCGCCGGCGGCACGTCGTCCTGGAGCTTCGACAGCTCGAGGAGGATGTCCGCGGGCACCACGTCGGGCCGCGTGCTCGCCACCTGTCCGAGCTTGATGAAGCTCGGCCCGAGGTCCTGGAGCACGTGGCGAATGCGCTCGCCCGTGGTCAAGCGCGGCGTGGGCTCGGCGCGGCGAACGGTCCCGAGCAAGGAACCGAGGCCCGTGCGCGTCACCACCTCGCCGAAGCCGTGCTTGGCCAGCACGCCGACGATGGTCTGGAGCCGGCCAATGTCCTTGACCGTGTTCAGGAGGTTCGGGCCCACGGCTTCAGCATAGCCCGCGGCGCCCGCCGTGCCGCTTTCCGGGCCGGCTCAGTCGCGCGCCGTGCGCACCCAGGCCTGCTCCTTCTGCGAGGCCTTCAGGATCGAGGGCAAAAAGCGCGCTTTGCCCAGCACGTAGAGCGGCGCCTTGGCGAGCGCCTTCACGTCCTCGGCCGTCGCGCCGGCCACCTTCAGGCTCGCGGCGACGTGGGCTCCGACGAGGCCGAGGGACGCCGCCGCGTAGAGCTGCGTCGGCGGGAAGGGGATGAGGAGCGTGACCCCGAGGAGCCCCACGTGCGTCGCCAAGGGCAAGAGCAGCAGCTCGCCCAGGGGCTCGACGAGGCGCCGGTCACCGGTGCGGAGAATCTCCGCGAGGAGCGCCGGCGCGTGCGTCCGGAGCATGCGCATGCGGCCGCCCTCCCAGCGCGCGCGCTGCGTGGCCTCGGCGGCCTTCGTGGTCGGCAGGTCCGCGGCCACCGCCGTGTCTTCCAGGAAGCGCACGGCGAAGCCCTCGCGCACCAGCATCAGGTGGTACTCGAGGTCCTCGACCACCGATCGGGCCGTGTAGGGCAGCGCCTCGAGCACGCGCCGGTGCAGGCCGAAGCCGTTGCCGAGAATGCCGACGGAGAGCCCGAAGCGCTCCCGGGCCATGGGCCGGGCCACGTTGAAGGCGAGGAAGGCCACGTTGCGCAGCCGGTCCTGCTCCGGGTTCGAGACCAGGTAGCGCGCTTGCGTCGCGTCGGCGCCGGCGGCGAAGGCCCCTGCGGTGACCTCGAGAAAATTCGGGAGCACCTTCGTATCGGCGTCGACGACCACCACGGCGTCCACGGCCGGGTCCGAGAGCACGTGGTCGAAGGCGAACTCGAGCGCGAAGCCCTTTCCCCGCGCCACGGGGTCCCGGCGTTCGAGCAGCTCGGCGCCGGCGGCGCGGGCGCGGGCGGCCGTATCGTCCGTGCAGTTGTCCGCCACCACCACGATGCGGACGCCGCCGGCCGGGGCCGGGCATGCGCGAAGGCTCGCGACGCAGGCGGCGATGCCCCCGGCCTCGTCGTGGGCGGGGACCACCACGGCCAGCGTGCCCAAGGGCCCGCGCGGCGCGCGCGGCGGTCGCTTGCGCCGCAGCGCACCCACCGTGAGCAGGGCCAGCTCGAGGGTGCCGGGCAGCGTGGCGGCGGCGGCGGTCGTTCCGGTGAGGGCGCTCAGAACCATGGCGCCCGCACGCTACGCGCGGCGGCGCGTGGCAACCAGCCGACGCACGCTTCCGCGGGCCGGGCGCCGACGCATGCTCCCGCGGGCGATCGCCTCATAGCTCGGCGTTCGTGCGGAGGCTGCGGAGAATGCGCGGCAGCTCGCTGGCCACGGGCGCCTTGAGGAGCACGCGCACCTCCTCCCGCTGCTCGAGGTTTTTCTCCTCGACGTAGATCCGGCCCACGAGGCCCTCGAGGCTGCGAAGGGGCCGGCGCAGCCGGGCCTCGGTCTCGCCGTGAAAGCGCCGGGGCGCGCCGTCGTCCCCGGTGAACGCGAAGGTGTGCTCGAGCTTCCCGTCGCGGGGCAAGAGCCTGATCTCCCCGGAGATCGCGGCGTGGCGCGCATAACCCGGCGCGTGCAGCTCGCCGCTCACGCGTGCCCGGCCCTCGAAGAGAAGACGCGAGAGCGGCAGCGCGACGTGGTAGCGCAGCTCGATCGGCGTCTCGGCGCCCGGGTCGTCGACGCGCGCGTACACCCCGCGCAGCGTCTGACGGAACTCGACTCCCACGGCCATCGAGGCGTGGTACCAGCGCCCCCGGCGGCGTGGCAACGGGGGCGCCCGGGAGCGCGAAGCATCCGGACCCGCGGGGTCCATTTTCACCATCCGGAAATCTCCCGGAAACACGGGCCCACTACACCCGGCTAAGAGGCACGGATGAAGAAGGTCGAAGCCATCATCAAGCCCTTCAAGCTCGACGAGGTGAAGGATGCGCTCGGCGAGGTCGGCGTGAAGGGCATGACCGTGACCGAGGTCAAGGGCTTCGGTCGCACCGGGGGCAAGCGCGAGGTCTACCGCGGCTCCGCGTACGTCGTGGACTTCGTGCCCAAGGTGAAGGTCGAGGTCGTGGTGCCCGACGCGGTCGTGGTGGCCGTGCTCGAAGCCATCGAGACGGCGGCGAAGACCGGACGCATCGGCGACGGCAAGATCTTCGTCTCGCCCGTGGAAGAGGCCGTGCGCATCCGCACCGGCGAGCGCGGCGAAGACGCCGTCTGACCGGCGCGCATCCGGCCGGAGCTGGCGCCGGCGCGCTGCGCTGACGCGGCGCGGCGTGGCAGACGTCACAGGACCGCGTCACGGCGCCGGCGGGCGCTGGTAGACGAGCCTTCAGGACGGCCGACGGCCGGCCTGGGAGGTGCGGACCATGCGCGATATCGAAACGCCCAAGGACGCGGTGGAGTTCGCCCGGGCGAAGGGCGCCATCATGGCGGATCTACGCTTCGTCGATCTCCCGGGCGTCTGGCAGCATACGACCGTCCCCGCGCATCGCATCGACGAGGATGCCTTCGAAGACGGCTTCGGCTTCGATGGGTCGTCGATTCGCGGCTACCAGCCTATCAATGCGTCGGACATGCTGATTGTCCCGGACCCCACGTCGGCGCGGATGGACCCGTTCACGAAGCATCCCACGGTGGTCCTGACCTGCGACATCGTCGACCCGATGACCAAGCAGAACTACGCGCGGGATCCCCGTTACATTGCCAAGAAGGCGGTCCGCTACCTGCAGTCCACGGGCGTCGCCGATACCTGCTACGTCGGGCCCGAGGCGGAGTTCTTCGTCCTCGACGATGTCCGCTATGGAACGTCGCCGCACGCGAGCTTTTACGAGATCGACAGCATCGAGGCCGTCTGGAACACGGCCAGCGACGAGCGGCCGAACCTGGGGCATAAAATCCCGCACAAGGGTGGCTACTTTCCGTGCCCACCCATGGACACGCTCATGGATCTCCGGACGGAGATGTGTGAGGTGCTCGCGTCGATCGGCTACGAGGTCGAGGTCAGTCACCATGAGGTGGCCACGGCGGGTCAATGCGAGATCGACATGAAGTTCGCCGACCTCGTCGCCATGGCGGATCAGCTCATGTGGTTCAAGTACGTCGTGAAGAACACGGCGTACAAGGCGGGCAAGGTCGCCACCTTCATGCCGAAGCCGATGTTCGACGACAACGGCAACGGCATGCACGTTCACCAGTCGCTTTGGAAGGACGGGCAGCCCCTCTTCGCCGGCGACGGCTACGCAGGGCTCAGCGACATGGGCCTGCACTACATCGGCGGCGTGCTGAAGCACGCCCGGGCGCTGACGGCGCTCACGAACCCGGCGCTCAACAGCTACCGGCGCCTCGTGCCGGGCTTCGAGGCGCCCGTGAACCTTGCCTACAGCAGCCGGAACCGGTCCGCGGCGATCCGCATCCCGACCTACTCCCAGTCGCCCAAGGCCAAGCGCATCGAGTGTCGCTTCCCGGACAGCGCGGGCAATCCGTACCTGGCCTTCTCGGCCATGCTCATGGCCGGCCTCGACGGGATTCTGAACGAGATCGATCCCGGCGATCCCTTCGACAAGGATCTCTACGCGCTGAGCCCCGAGGAGCTGAAGGGTGTGCCCACGGTGCCGGGCTCGCTCGAGGCCGCGCTCGACGCGCTCGAAGCGGACCACGCCTTCCTGCTCCAGGGCGACGTGTTCACGCCGGACGTCCTCGCCGAATGGCTGGCCTACAAGCGTGAGCACGAGGTGGCGCCGGCCAGGCTCCGGCCGACGCCCCTCGAATACGAGCTCTACTTCAACGCCTGATTCGGGCGCTCCGCAGGCCGCGTTCCCGGCTCCGGGGCGGAGCGCATTGACCTAGCGACCCCGTCTCGACTAGCGTCGCGGCATCATACGCCTTTTCAGGCGTTGGCCGCTCATGCTCGATATGGCCCGCTTGTCCGCGGAGACGCTCCGCCTGCTTCCCCGGAAGCGCGTCAGCCGAGCCCTCGGGAGCGCGGCAGCGCAGCGCTTGCCCGCGCCGCTGCTCTCCGCCGCCGTGCACGGCTTCGCGCGGGCCCTCGACGTCGACCTCGGTGAGGCCGAGGTGCCCGAGGGCGGCTTCAAGAGCTTCGACGACTTCTTCACGCGCCGGCTCCGCCCCGGGGCGCGCCCGGCAGATCCGGACCCGGAGGCCCTGCTCTCGCCTGCCGATGGGGTGCTCGAGGACGCGGGCCCCGTCGACGCCGCGGGCGGCCTCGTGATCAAGGGCCGGCCCTACACGGTGCGGGCCCTGCTCGGAGAGAGCGACGCCGACCGCTACGCTGGAGGCGTCTACGCGCTCATCTATCTAAGCCCCCGCGACTATCACCGCGTGCACGCGCCGGTGAGCGGCCCGGTGGTCGAACGACGCTACCTCGAAGGCACGCTCTACCCGGTCAACGACATCGGCGTACGCCACGTGCCGCGGCTCTTCGCGCGGAACGAGCGCGTCGCCGTGGTCCAGCGGAGCCCCAGCTTCGGTGATGTGACGACGGTCCTCGTGGGCGCCATCGGCGTGGGCAGCATCGGCCTGGCCTTCGAAGCGGGACGCACGAACGCCGGGGAGCAGGGCCCCTCCTTTTCGCCGGCGGTCCAGCGCTACGGCGACGCGGGCCCGGAGCTCGAGCGGGCCGGCGAACTCGGCGTCTTCCACCTCGGGTCCACGGTCATCGTCTTTGCGGCGCCCGCGGCCTCGCTCCGCCTCGCGCGGGTGTCCGGGTCTCCCGTGCGGATGGGGCAGGCCCTGGCGCGTCGGGGGCAACCGTGAGTTCCGACGAGTCGGGCAAGCGTTCCCGCCAGCGACGCCGGACCCGCCGCTCGCTCCGGGTCCCCGTGGACGATGTGGCGAGCCGAAGCGCGACGGACCTCGCGATCCCCGCGATTCCCGCGACGCCGGAGGCCGACGCCGGTCCCGTCGCGGCACCGGCGGAGGACGACGCCCCGAGTGTGCTCGTGCGCAGCACCATGCGCGTGAGCAGCATGCCGCCGGCGCCGGACCCGGACCCGAACCCTGTCCCGGCCGGCCCGCCGGGCTTTCCGCCCGCACCCGCGCCGCCGTCC
>JBCCAW010000414.1:0-5412 GCA_039814655.1 Myxococcota bacterium
GGCATCCTGCTCCCGCTCATCGCCAAGGCCGACGCGATCCTCCTCGCAGGCTACGACCCGATCGAGATGCGCGTCGGCTGGCGCCATCCCTGGACGGCAGAGACGCCGGTGATCGACATCACGCCGGTCCGCGTGGAGGAGTGCCTGCGCGCGGCCACGGCCGAGTGGCGCTTCCCGGCCAAGCGCACCGTGACCAACGTGACGATTCCCATCGAGCTCACGCTGCCCTAGGGCCCGCGAGGCCCTACAAAGGCGGCATGTTCGGTTTCGCCAAGAAGCTCGCCATTCCCAGCGCCGCCGAGGCGCTCCCCGGTCGCGACGTGGCCGTGCCCGTGCCCGAGGCGCACTTCGTGAGCGGCCATCGGCTCACGCCTCCCTGGCCCGACGGCATGGAAGAGACCGTGGTGGCCCTCGGCTGCTTTTGGGGGGCGGAGCGGAAGTTCTGGCAGCGCGCTGGAGTGCATGTGACCGCCGTGGGCTACGCGGGTGGGCACACGCGGAACCCGACCTACCGCGAGGTTTGCTCGGGCCGCACGGGCCACACGGAGGTCGTGCGCGTGGTCTTCGACCCGGAGAAGGTCAGCTTCACGGCGCTCCTCGAGCTCTTCTGGGAGAGCCACGACCCGACGCAGGGCATGCGCCAGGGCAACGACGTCGGCACCCAGTACCGCTCGGCCATCTACACCTACGGCGAAGCGCAGCAGGCGCAGGCCCTCGCGAGCCGGGACGCGTTCCAGAAGCCCCTCGCGGAAGCGGGCTACGGGCCGATCACGACGGAGATCGAGCCGGCGCCGGCGTTCTACTACGCCGAGGAGTACCACCAGCAGTACCTGGCCAAGAACCCGGCGGGCTACTGCGGCCTCGGCGGCACCGGCGTCACCTGCCCCACCGGCACGGGCGTCTGAGCCCAGCCGCTCCGGGCTCGCCCAAGCCGGTCCGCCCCGCCGGAAAGCAGCGCCCGTGGGTTGGGGAGCCCACGGGAGAGTGGATAGGGGCGAGCGAAGCTGCTCCGGGCTCGTCCAAGCCGGTCCGCCCGCCGGAAAACAGCGCCCGTGGGTTGGGGAGCCCACGGGAGAGCGGATAGGGGCGAGCGAAGCTGCTCCGGGCTCGTCCAAGCCGGTCCGCCCGCCGGAAAACAGCGCCCGTGGGTTGGGGAGCCCACGGGAGAGTGGATAGGGGCGAGCGAAGTTGCTCCGGGCTCGTCCAAGCCGGTCCGCCCCGCCGGAAAATAACGAGCCCGGCCAGCCGCGGGAGGGAAGGGGAGTTGCGACCGACCGAGCTCTGGAAACGAAGGGTAGCCCAGCACATGTCACCCGTCTTTCAGAAAGTAACGAGCAGGCGGTTTTTACGAGGGGTATGTATCGTCCTAGCCGCGGGACGAACGCGGTGAGTCAGGCGTTTGTCGTCGCGCCCATGCGACGCCGAATGCCGGTGTCCTGCGACCCACATTTCGAACTTGGCGAACCAGTTGGTCTACCAACTCATTGTGACAACGCCAAGACGGGCGGAGTTGATGCGTCACGTTGCGCACGTGAAACATCGCGCGTGCGACGTGGAACGTCGTCTCCCGCGACGTGTGTGACAGGGGAGCAACAACTCGCAGCTTTTCCACAGTTTGGGGATAACTCCCGCGACGCGCAGGAATTGCCGGAAATTGGGGCGATCCGGGCGGATCCGGTACCCGCGTGACATGCGCACGTTCTCTCTGCTTCTCGCCCTGGCTCTCTCGGGCTGCATGCTCGGCAACCTCACGCAGAGCGAGAAGCTCCGCGAGGCCGTGAACGGCTACAACGAGGAGGTCCGCTGGACGCGCCTCGACTTGGCCCTCCAGCGCGTGGCCCCGGCCCACCGCGCCGCCTTCCGGGCGCATCACCTGGGCTGGGGGCGGGACATTCAACTCGCGGACGTAGAGGTGATGAGCATGCGTGTGGCCGGCGAGGAGGCCGAGAACGCGACCAGCACGGTGACGTACCGCTGGTACGACCAGCGCCAGATGCTCGTCGCCGAGACGATGCTGCTGCAGACCTGGGAGCGCACGCGCGGCAACTTCTACCTGACCAACGAAGAGCACCTCGAGGGCGACCCGGGCCTGCTCCGCGCGCTCCCGGACCCGACGGAGCCCGACGCGACGGAGCCCAACGCGACGGAGCCCGACGCAGCCGCGCCGGAAGACGCCAGCGCGGCCACCGAAGACCCCACCCCCAGCTCCTGACCAAAGGGGACGGACCCGACCAAAGGAACTAACGCAGTCGGATCTCCTGTTATTTCGCGTCCCTCGCGGGGACGGACCCGACTAACCGAACTAAGTGCCTCGGTCACGACGTACGGGACGCTCGCCGGCATCTAGGAAGAGTTAGCCAGTCGACTCAGCGACCTGCGCACCGAGTCCAAAGGGACACCCCGGCGCCACGCGGGCGTTACGCCACTCCCCGAGCATCGCGCGCACGCGCCGATGGACGAAGCGATCCTCATCGCCGACGGTGACGCCAACGGGGCGTCCCGGCTGGCTGACGCCCTTCTCGCCGCCGGCTACCGCGTGGAGGTCGCCGGCGATGGCGAGCGCGTGCTCAGCGACCTGCAGACTGCGCCCCCGGCGCTGCTGATGCTCGGCATGGAGCTGCCGCGTGTGCGCGGGCCGGAGGTGCTGCGGCGTATTCGCCGGGAAGACGCCACCCGAGCCCTTCCGGTCATCGCCTTCTCCCGGGACGGCGACGAGATCGACCGGGTGCTCGCCTTCGAGCTCGGTGCCGACGACTTCGTCGCCAAGCCCTTCAGTGAGCGTGAGCTGGTGCTGCGTATCAAAGCTGTGCTGCGCCGGGCCCGCATGCGCCGCGGGAGCCGCCGCTCGCCACGCCTCGAGTGTGGGCCCATCGCCATCGACACCGAGTCGCGCACCGTGCGCGTCGAGGGCATCGCGGTCGCGCTCACGGCCATCGAGCTCCGGCTTCTCGTCGACCTCGCCGAGCGCGTGGGGCAAGTCCAGCGGCGCGAGCAGCTCCTCGAGCGGGTTTGGCCCGATAGCCATTTGGGGACGCGGACCGTCGATACTCATATTCGACGATTGCGTGAAAAGCTCGGATTGGCGGCGGATTGGATTGAGACGGTACGCGGAGTGGGGTACCGGATGCGCGCCAAGGGAGTTCACTCGGGTCGCGCAAGCGCGCGCTGATCGAAACCCGAGCAACTGCACAATCCGCCTTCGGGCGCCGCCCCCGCCGAGCCTCCCGATGGACCCCCTCCCCCCTGACGAATTCCCCGTGGACAAGCCGTCCACCGGAAGCGCCGCCTCGCTGATGTTCCAGTTCTTCCAGCCGACCTTCGACAGACGCGCTGCGGGCATGTTCCTGCTCGCGCTGCTTATCAGCGTCGGCATTCTCGGGGGCATGCTCTGCGCCATCCAGGCGATGGCCGAGGCCGAGCCCGACGCCGCCGAGGAGGAGCTCGAAGAGGAGGTCATCGTCGAGTTCGCGCCTCCCACGGAGCCCGAGGAGGAGCCCGAGCCCCTCGAAGAAGAGGAGACCGTGGAGCCCGTCGCAGCGGCCGAGGTCTTCCGCCCCGCGGCCGCCCGGCCCAGCATCGCGCCGCCGCCGGACGAGATCCCCGACGAGCGTCCCCAGGAGTCCGACGGGGAGCTGGCCGAGGCCGAAGACTCCGGACCCACCGGCGGCGACATTCGCGGCGTGGTCGGCGGCATGGGCGGCGGCCGAGCCACGGGCATGCGTCCGCCGCCGCCGCCGCCGCCTCCGCCCCCGCCGAGCATGATGCGCGACGGCCGCAGCATGCGGAGCATCCGCACCGCCCAGATTCGCACCGGCCGGCCCCGCTTCCGCTGCGCGGCCCCTCCCCAGGCCCGCAGCCAGGGCATCTTCGGCACGGTCATCGTGCAGGTCGTGGTCAACGCGCAGGGCCAGCTCACCCGCTACGACATCCAGCGCGGCAACCCGGTGCTGCAGGAAGCCACGCGCCAGTGCCTGCGCACGAACTGGCAGCGCTGGTCGCCGGCCACGCTCGAGGGCCGGCCCGTCGACCACACCTGGCGCGCGCCCTTCACCTACCGCGCGACCAACATCTGACCCCGCCCCTCTTCCGCCGCGAGCTCTCGCGGCCGCCCGACTCCGTTTTCCGCCGCGAACTCTCGCGACTGCCTGACTCCGACCCTCCTTCGACCGGACAGAGACCATGGAACTGGACCCCGTTCACATCTGGGCTGCGATGCCTACCGCCGTCGCCGCCGTCGTCGTCGTGCTGCTGACGCAGGCGCTCCTGAGCCTCGCGGCGGTCATCGACCGCATGCTGATGCTCTTTTTGAGCACGCAGAAGAACAAGGCCTTCGCGTCGGAGGTGACGCCCAAGCTCGAGAGCGGCGACTTCGAGGGAGCGCTCGGCCTCGCCAGCAAGGCCAGCGGCAGCCACCTCGCCTCGACCATCTACCTCGGCATCCGCACCTTCCTCGACCGGCGCGCCGAGGGGAAGGAAGTGCCGGCGGCGCTCCAGCTCTCCTCCCGGGCGCTCGGCCGACAGCGCGAGCAGACGAGCGCGTCGCTCAACAAGGGCATGAACATTCTCGCCTCCACGGGCTCGACGGCGCCCTTCGTCGGTCTGCTCGGGACCGTGCTCGGCATTCTCTTCGCCTTCCAGCAGATCGCCCAGACGGGCTCCGGCGGCATCGCCACCATCGGCGCGGCCATCGGCGAGGCGCTCGTGGTGACGGGCCTCGGCCTCGTCGTCGCCATCCCGACGGTGCTCGTCTTCAACTACCTCTCGAACCGCATCTCACTCTACGAGGCGGGCCTCGAGAACGCCGGCATGGAGCTCATCGACCGGCTCGAGACCGAGCTCGGCCACGGCTGAGCGCCGCGTAAGCGGGCGCGGCGGGAATCGACACGGAGAGCAACACGCATGGGCATGAGTACCGGCGGCGGGGGCGGCAAGAAGCCGAAACCCGCGATGAACGTCACGCCGCTCGTGGACATCGTCCTCGTGCTGCTGATCATCTTCATGGTCGTCCTCCCGAACCAGGAGAAGGGCGCGACCGTCGACGTGCCCACGCTGGACACGGGCGAAGAGGACCCGGAAGACGAGGATCCCTTCACGCTCAGCATCGACCGAGACGGGCGCATGTTCTTCGAGGCCAGCGAGCTCGTCCCGGACCGGCTCGCGGAGCAGCTCGACGGCGCGCACGCCTCGGAGATCGACCGGAAGATCTTGCTCCGCGTCGACAAGAACACGGACTACGGCACCGTGCGTACGCTCTTCAAGATCGCGCAAACCGTGGGTTTCCCGGGCGTGATGCTTCGCGTGAACGGCAACCCTGAGAACAACGAGATCCCCGAAGGCACCGGGGTCGCGCAGAACCCCTGATCGGGGAGCGGAGCGAACACCATGGGCATGGATCTCGGCGGCGGCGGCGGA
>JBCCAW010000726.1:0-2536 GCA_039814655.1 Myxococcota bacterium
CGGCCCATGGCCTCGGCGAGCTCGGCGGCACCTGAGGCGTCGCCGCGGGCCCGGGCGCGCTCGAAGCGCAGGCGGAGCGCCGCCCCTCCCCGGAGCGCGAGCTCGGCGCGGGCCCCGTGGCCAGCGGCACGGAGCACGCGCGCGAGGTCCTCCATGGCCGCCGCGTCGCCCCCGGCGCTCGCCTGCGCGAGGGCCACGAGGGCGGCGTCCAGGTCGCCTCGGCCCTCGGCGATGAGCCCCGCCGCGTGCTGGACGTCGGACCGGCCCGGCCCGGCCGCCAGGGCCGCGGCGAGCGACGCGTCGGCTTCCGAGACGCGGCCGAGCGCTTCGTAGCTCAGGGCCAAACGTGCGAGAAGCAGCGCGTCGTCGCCGGTCCCGGCCCGCGCCAGCCGGTACGCCTCGAGGGCGGCCTCGTGCTCGCCCCGCGCCCGCGCCATCTCGCCGCGAAGGAACTGCTCGTAGGCGTGCGGAGAGACGAAGCGCCCGGCCACGACCTGCCCGCCGGCCTCGCGCCGCAAGACCACGGGCGCAGCCCGGGCGCAGGCCGTGACCAGCGTGAGCGCCCCGAGGGCGAGCGCCGCCGAGCGTGTCAGCCCTCGATTTCTGCCCGGGACGCTTCGCAGCCTCTCCTGGCGGAACGGCCCGATGGCTCGCCGACTTCTTCGCGCCACCGCGGTCCCGGGACGCTAGCCCCGGGTGCACTCGGCGCGGCGGCCGTCGGCACAGGGGATCTGCAGCACGCGGGAGTTCGTCCCGGAGCCAGCGCTGCGGATCGGGTAGGGCAGCTGGGTCGTTTGCGACTCGCCGAGAAGCACCAGGCCTCCGGCCGGATCGTCCTGGAAGGCGCGCACGGTCAGGTCGACGCTGCCGATGCCGTCCATGTCCGTCTGTCCATCCGGGAAGAGAAAGACCTCGACGGAGACGTTCGCGGTGAGGACCTCCTGGTTCCGGAGGATGTAGTCCGCGTTCATGGTGACCTCGAGGCTCAGGCCGCCAGGCGCAGTCTGGTAGCTGAGCCCGGGCTCGACCTCGGTCCGCGCGAGCTCCGGCCAGCGCGCCGACACCGTGGGCGGGATGTCGAGGAAGACCGTGAGCTGATCGATGGCCGAGGTGAGCAGGAGGTTGTCACCGGCCCGCTGGAACTGAACGCGGACGGCCAGGGCCTCCGTGGCCGGGTCCACGGTGCGGGCGTCCTCGCAGCCCGCGAGCGAAAGAAGGGCCGCGGCAAGCGCGATGCGTCGCATGGGAAAAGAATGGCGCATGGTCAGGGCTCCTGCACGGGCGGCACGGGGACCGTTTGTTCCGGAAGCTCGAGGCCGCCTCCGCCGCTCGCGGCCACGGCGACGCCGACGATGACCGCTGCGGCGACGACGCCGCCGGCAATGGCCCAGGTCTGCCAGCGCTTGTACCAGGGCTTTTTGCCCCCGGTGCTAGCGTAGCGCGCGGCCTCTTCTTCGGCCGCGATCTGCTGGAGGAGCTCTTCGTTCGGCTCGAGCGTCGCGTTGATGCGCGTGCCGTCGAGGCCGACCTCGACGCTCTGGTTGAAGGGCTGGTAGCCGCGCCGCGTGATGGAGAGCGTGTGGCGCCCCGCGGGCACCTCCACGGGCGGCAAGGGCGTCCCGCCCACGCGCGTCCCGTCGAGGCTCACGGCGGCGTCGTCGACGCTCACGGCCACGAGCAGCGTGGGTCGCGGCGGCGGACCCGGCAGCCGCGGGCGCAGCGCATCGAGGGCCGGCTGGAGGAGCCCGTTGAGCGTCTCCGGGTCCTCTTGACCAGCGAAGGGCACACTCACGACGACGTCCTCGCCGACGCTCTCGCCGCTGACCGGGCGCATGAGCGTGAGCCGGAGTTCCGCGGGCTGCCGGCGGCGCGCCGGAGGCGTGAGGCCCACGACCACCGCCGCGACGCCGTTGGCTCCGGCCACGAGCTGCCCCGCGCATTCGAGGGAGTCGCAGGCGAGCATGGGCTGCGCGAGCTGCGGCGCCGCGCGCACGGGCCGGGCGCTCGTGCGCGCGGCCAGACCCGCCACGACCTTGTCGAGGGCCGCGACGGCGAAGTCCCCGTCGAGGGCACCGCGGGGCTGGGGCACCACGAGGATGGGCAGCGGGTCCGGGAAAGGCATCGTCGGCAGGCCGTTCGGGCCCGTCGGGAGCGCGATGCCCCCGGTCACCGTCTGGCGAGCGGCGCGGGCGGCCGCCTCCGGCGAGAGGCCCGAGGGCTCTTCGACGGTCTCCGGCGCGCCGCCTGCGTTGGCGGGGTCTTCCGGCTGCGCGAGAGCCGGAGACGCCGCCAGAGCCAGGGCGAACGCGCAAAGCGAAAGGCGCTTGTGCATGGCGGCGGACAGTAGCGAAGCGTCTGCCGGCGCGAAAGACCGACCCGGAGGACGCGCACGCGCCGGCCCTGCGCGGTGGGCGCTCAGCCGCGCCCGTGGGGTGCGTGGAAGTCGATCTCCGGGCCCACGGGCACCACCCGGGTCGGGTTCACGGACTCGTGGGAAGCGAAGTAGTGCTTCGTGATGTGGTCGAAGCGCACCGTC
>JBCCAW010000453.1:0-5015 GCA_039814655.1 Myxococcota bacterium
CGCACAAGAGACCGGCGCAGAAGCTCTCGCCTTTTTCGACGCCATCGCGCCCATCCTTTACCACGATAGCATCGACATGAGCGAGATCGTCCCCAACTACGCGGAGGCGATCCTGCTCCTCGGCCGGACCTACGAGGCCACGGACGACGCCGACGAGGCTTACGCGCAGTACCGGCGGGCGTCGGACATCGACCCGCGGAACCCGGAGGGCATGCTCCGAGCCGGGCGCCTCGCCCTCGCGAAGCGTCGCACGACGCTCGCCCTCGGGTTTCTCGACCGCCTACTCCAGGCCCAGCCCAACCTCGGGGAAGCGCTGGTGCTCTACGGCGACGTACTGCGCGCACGCGGGGACCGGCCCGGGGCCATTCGCTCCTACGAGCGCGCCCTCGCCGAAGGCCGCGGGAACTTCGACCGCGCCGCCGCCGAGCGCGCGCTCGGGGAAGTGCGCGGCGAGGCACCGGCGCCCCGGCCGCTGCCCCGCGCCACCGTCGGTGGCTGAAGGGCGCCGCCGGCGGGAATGCGCCGGCGCCATCGAGCCTTTGCCGGAGCGTAGGATGCGGGCTAGCTCACCCCCGATGCGTCACGCGCTTCCCTTGCTTCTGCTCGCGCTGGCCTGCTCCGGAAACGGCGCCGGCGCGGCGGGTCCGGAGGAGCCGAGCGCCCTCAGCTACGGGCGTGACGCGCAGGAGCTCTACGAGACCGCGCTCCTCGCCATGCGCCGGGACCGCTGCGTCGATGCGGAGCCGGTCTTCTCGAAGATTCGCCGCGACTACCCCTACAGCCGCTTCGCTGCGCTGGCGGAGCTCCGCATCGCCGACTGCAAGGCGAAGGCCCAGTCCTGGGCCGAGGCCATCGCCGCCTACCGGAACTTCGTGCGCTTCCGCCCCTCGCATGCGCAGGTCCCCTACGCGCGCTTCCGCATCGCGGCGTCGCACTACGAGCAGATCCCCGGCGAGTGGCTCCTCTCACCGCCGGTGTACGAGCGGGACCAGCGCGAGACGCAGGAAGCGCTGCGCCAGCTCCGCCGCTTTCTCCTCGACTACCCGCGCGACGAGCGCGTCGGCGAGGTGCGGGAGATGATCGCGGGCTGCCTGCGCATCCTCGCCGAGCACGAGCTCTACGTGGCGCGCTTCTACCTCTCCCGGGACGCCTACCCGGCCACCGTGCTCCGGCTCCGCACGTTGCTCACGGCCTACGAGGGCAGCGGCGTGGAGCCCCAGGCGCTGCTCATGCTAGGGCGTACCTATTTACGCATGGACGAGGGGGACGAGGCGCGCCGGGCCTTCGAGGAGCTCGTGGAGCGTTTCCCGGAAAGCGATTCGGCCGGCGCGGCGCAGCGCGAGCTCCGGCGACTGGGCGGCTGAAGCGGCCTTCTTGGAGCGCCGTCAACGGCCGGGCTACGCTCTTCATCTCGATGGACGACCGCACGAAGCAGCTTCTGGCCCTCGGCCGTGAGCACTACGACAAGCGCGAGTTCGACAAGGCGGACCATTACCTCGGGCAGGTCGTGGAGCGCGACATCGCCTTCGCGGACGTCCACAACATGCTCGGCGTGATCCGCCACGACCGGGGGCAGCTCGTGGAGGCGCAGGCGGCCTTCGAGCGGGCTCTGGCCATCAACCCGAAGTACACGGAAGCGGCGCTGAACCTCGCCGTGACCTTCAACGACCTCGGTCGCTACGAAGAAGCCAAGTCCATCTACCAGCAGGCCATGCGCCGCGGGCAGGATGCGCCGGGGCAGCTCGACCCCTTCGTAAAGGGGAAGATCGCCAACCTCCACGCTGACGTCGCCCTGGCCTACGAGGGCGTCGGCATGCTCACCGAGGCCACGCACGAGTACCGGCGTGCCGTGCACCTCTGTCCGCATTTCGCCGACCTGCGCGTGCGCTTGGCCAGCGTGTACCGGCAGCAGGGCGACCTCGAGGCGGCGCGCTTCGAGCTGAGCGAGGCGCTCACGCACCGGCCCGACTACGTCCCGGCGCGCATCGCGCTCGGCGTCGTGCTTCTCGCGCAGGAGAAGACCGCGGAAGCCGTCGAAGCCTGGACGCGCGCGCTCGAGAACGACCCGGAGAACAAGACGGCGGAGATGTACCTCCGCATGGCGCGCATGGAGCCCCGCTGAGCCTTGCGGCGCCGGCCGACTGGCCTCACGGTGCCGCTCCCATGGCCAAGGTCCGCTTCGAACCGTCCTCCTTCGAGACCACCGTCACGCCCGGAACCGCCTTCGTCGACGTCACCGACGAGCACCCGCAGGCCGAGGTCCCCTACTCCTGCCGCTCGGCGAGCTGCGGCACCTGCCGCGTCGAGGTCGCCGAGGGGGCCGACGCCATGCTCCCGGCGGAGGACGACGAGCTCGACGTGCTCGAGATCTTCGGGGACGAGCCCGGCGTGCGTCTCTGCTGCCAGCTGAAGCTGGCCAAGGAGACCGAGTCGATCGTGCTCCGCGTCGTCGACCCGGTCTGAGCCTTCTCCTCGCGATCTCCACGCGATGCACCGCGGGCGTTGCTCGCGGCCCGCGACGGAGTGAGGGTCCCGCCGTGGTCTCCCGAAAGACCGTTCTTCTGCTGGACGACGACGCGGCCTTTCGCGCGCTCGTGCGGGAGCCCCTCGACGCGCGGGGCATGCACGTGGTCGAGGCGGCCAAGGGGCGCGAGGCCACGCGGCTCGTCGAGGAGACGAAGCCGAGCGCGATGATCATCGACGGGCTCCTCCCGGACACCAACGGTGTGAAGTGGCTCGAGGGCGCGCGCCGCGCGGGCATCGACGCGCCGGCCATCTTCGTGAGCGCGTTCTACCGCGACCTCGACTCCTACAAACGGCTCAAGGCCCTGGGCGTCGACTCGGTGATTCACAAGCCCCTCGACCCGGAGGAGCTCGCCAAGCAGGTCGCGGACCTCTTCACCGACGGCGGCACGCTCCGCGAAGAGAGCATTCCCATCATCGAGCCGGGACTATTCGAGGCGGAGGCGTCCCTGGAGATGCCGCCGGTGGAGGAGCTGCCGAGCGCCGACGACGGCCTCGCGCTCGTGGCCGACGACGTGAGCTACGAGCCCCCGGGGACCTCGAGCCTCCCGCCGGCCTCGGACGAGCCTTCGGCGCCGGATCTGCCGCGCCCGGACGTCACGGCGACGGGGGACTTCGAGGCCTTCCCCACGCTTCTCGGCTATCCCACGCCGTCGCGGACGCCCACGCCGACGAATCCGAGCATGCGGCCCGTGTTCCCCTCGCGGGCGGCGAGCTCGCGCCCGCCGAGCTCGCGCCCCCCGAGCTCGCGCCCCCCGAGCTCGCGCCCGCCGAGCTCGCGCCCGCCGAGCTCCGGGGCACCCCCTTCCTCCGGCGACGGCCTCGACCCCTCCGCGCTGCGTCGTTCGCGCCTTCCTCCGCCCTCGGACAGCGAGCTGCTCGCGGCGGCGCAGGTGCGCGAGACGAGCCTCCGCTCCCGGCGGAGCCGGCTCCTGGGCCCGCGGCTCCTGCTGGTGGAGCGGGACACGGCCATCGTCGACTACATCGCGAGCGCCCTGGCGGACACGCTCGTGCAGGTGGAGGTGGCCCATAACGCCGCCGAGGCCGCGGAGCTCGCTCCGCGAGTGCATACGGCGCTCGTCGGGGTGACCAGCACCGAGGCGCCGGACGCGCCGGAGAGCGCCGAGGCGATGCTCCGGGCGCTCCGCGAGATGGGGCCGGCGCTGCCCGTGGGCTTCTTCGCCCTCGAGGAGAGCGAGGCGCTCCGGCACCGCGCCGCCACGGCCGGCGCGGACCTCTTCCTCGCCCACCCCATCGGCGCCATCGAGCTCGCGCGAGGGGTCTTCCGCCTGGAGGCGCTCGGCGAAGGGCGCCCGCTCCGCGTCGTGGCGCTGGCGGACGAGGGTCCCGCGGACGCGCTGGGCGAGGCGCTCGGAGAAGCGGGCGCCGCCGTGCAGCGCTACGAGTCGCTCTCGAACGTGCTCCGGGCCCTCGGGCGCGAACGGCCGCACCTCGTGCTCCTCGGCCCGGACGATGCGCCGGCCACCATCAAGCTCCTACGTATGGCGGACGGCGGCGATGAGGTCGCGCTGGTGGTGGCGCAGAAGGAGCCGGACGTCTCCGTTCGGTCGCCCTGCATGGCCGCGGGTGCCGACGATGTCGTGGCTTCCGGGCCCGACGCCGCGCGCCACGTGCTCTCGCGCGCGCGCACCATTCGAAGCCGCCGTCGCCGCGCCGTGGATCAGGCGACGCAGCTCCCGCGCCGGGCGCAGCTCACGCCCGTGCTCCGGGGACGCATCGCCGAAGCGGCCCGCCACGGCGCGCCCTTCACGCTGGCCTTCGTCGAACTCGACGGGCACGCCGCGATCATCGACCGGCACGGACCGGGAACCGGCCAACGCATCCTCGGCGCCATCGCGGCGCTGCTCCGCGCTCGCTTCCGTCTCGAAGACCTCCGCGCCCGCTGGCTCGGCTCGACCTTCGCCGTGGGGCTCACGGGGACGGACGCGCGAGACGCGATGCCCGCGCTCCGGCGCCTCGTGAAGGACGCCGGAGCGCTCCGCTTCTATGGGTCCGGCGGGGTGCGCTTCGGCGTGCGCCTCAGCGTTGGCGCGGCGTCGGTACCAGCGGAGGCGCATGCGCTTCCGGGCCTGGTGCTCGCGGCCGAGGAGCGCCTTCGCGAGGCCAAGCGCGGCGGCGGCGGCGTGCGCGGGCCCGGCTGAGCCACCGTAGGCGCCAGAGACACTGCAACGAAGGAAGGGAAAAGGACCCTGTTTCCGTGTCGTAACGCACGCGGTCCCCGCTCGACGTCGCTGAAACGGACCTGTACCATCCGCCCCCTCCGCGGCGGACCTTCCGCCCGGCCGGGGCCCCTTCACGCCCCCGACGACGCGACGCCCCGGCCCCCGGCCCCGGTGTGCGCGAGTGGCCGCTTCGCCCCCTCTTTTCACGACGATGACCCACCCCCACGACCTCCTCCGCGGCGAGCTCGAGCGCCACTTCGCCCTCGACGAGATGACGCGCCTCTCCCTCGACCTGATGGGCTACGACCC
>JBCCAW010000407.1:0-5478 GCA_039814655.1 Myxococcota bacterium
CGGTCGTAGTCGCCGGGCGCGATGGACATGCAGAAGAAGCCATCGCGGAAGTTCGCGGCGACGGAGATGTCCGTGAAGGTGCCGTCGCCCTCGTTCCGGAAGAGCTTGTTCGGGTCCCGGAACGCGCCGAAGTCGTTGCACACCATGAGGTCTTCATCGCCGTCGCCATCGACGTCCGTGAAGAGCACGCTCAACGTCAGGTCCTCGCCGCCAACAAGCACCGGGAACTCCGCGCTCACGTTGGTGAAGGTGCCGGTTCCGTCGTTTCGGTAGAAGCGGTTGGGCTCGGGGATATGCGTCGGGCCCATGAACTCGCGGATGTAGTTGCCCTCGTAGAGATCCAGGTCCCCGTCGCCGTCGAAGTCGGCCACGGTGGCGGCCGTGGTCCAGACGTCGCCCCCGGCGAGGCCAGAGGTCGCGGTCACGTCCGTGAAGGTGCCGTCTCCGGCGCCTTCGAACACGAAGTTGTCGCCGCGGCCGTAGATGTAGACGTCGTCGTGCCCGTCCCCGTCGAGGTCCGCGACCAGCACCCCCTGGGGCCCCGTGGTGTCCGTGTCGGCGACGCCGAAGGCCTTGATCGTGCTCTCCGTGAAGGCGCCGGTCCCATCGTTTTCGAAGTAGTGCAGGTAGCCCTGCGGGTCCGGCCGGGCCGAGGAGCCGTAGCGGTCCGTCACGAAGAGCACGTCCATATCGCCGTCTTCGTCCGGGTCGAAGATGGCTGCGCCGCCACCGACGTCGCCGCCGGCGTTCATGTTGGCGCCTTCGAAGCCGGCGGCGACGGTGCCATCGCGGAAGCAAAAGGGCCCGGCGCAGGCGCCGGCCGCGGGCACGCTCGGGGTGCCGCTGCACCCGCCGAAGAGGCAGGTGTCGCCGCTCGTGCAGGTGTTGTCGTCATCGCAGGGCGTGCCGTCGGGCGCGTAGTCGAAGCGGCAGAAGCCCGTGGCCGGGTCGCAGTACTCCGTGAGGCACGCGCCGCGCTCGGTGCTGCCGCACTCGCTCGGTCGGCCGACGCACTCCCCGTCCGTGCAGATGTCGTCGTAGGTGCAGAGGTCGCCGTCTTCGCAGCGCGCGCCCTCCGGGAGCGGCCGCGTCCCCACGCAAACGCCGTCCTGGCAGATGTCGAGGTTGGTGCACCCGTTGAAGTCGTCGCAGGCCCAGCCGTCCGGGCGCACGGCCCCCAGACATGCGCCGGCCTGGCAGGTGTCGCCGCGGGTGCAGAGGTTGCCATCGCTGCAGACGGTGCCGTCGTCGACGGGCGTGCCGGCGCAGATGCCGGTCGCCGGGTCGCAGACCGGGTCCGTCTGGCAGAGGATCTCGTCCGGGCACTCGACGGCGGTGCCGCCGCAGATGCCCTCGTCACAGAAGTCGTCGGTGGTGCAGAGGCTCCCGTCGTCGCAGGCGGTCCCGTCCTCGACGGCTTCTTCGACGCACTCGCCATCCTGGCGGACCACAGTCACGCAGGCGCTGCTCGGCTCCGGGCAGGGCACGAAGGAATCCTCCGGGCCAAGGTCCGGCGTCGGGGTCCCTTCATCGACGGGTCCCGCGTCCCCGGGTCCGGCGTCCGGTTCCGGCGTCACTGTTTCGGTACTGCACGCGGCGGAGAGGCACGCGAGCAACCCCACGCGCACCCACGGCCCCGCGGGGGCGGTCAGGCAAGAAAGCACGGCCGCATACTAGTGCATGGGTCGCGGAGCGGCGACCGAGGCCACCCTCGCCGCGCGTCCTTCCGGGACCGGCCCTACGGTGAGCCGCACGCGGGCACCGGGCTGGCCCGGCCGTACTTCCACGTCGCCGCCGTGGGCGCGGGCGATGCGCCGGGCGAGGTGCAGGCCGAGGCCCAGGCCCCCCGCGCGCGCCTCGTCGCGGCCAGCGAAGGGAGCGAAGGCCGACTCGTCGAAGCCCGGGCCCGCGTCCTCCACCAGGAAGGCGGCGCCCTCGGGCGTGCGCTCGACGGCGAGGCGCCTGAGCCCGCCGCCGTGTTTTTCGGCGTTGTCGACGAGGTTGGCCAGCGCCCGGGCCAGCAGCGTCGCGTCGGCCTCGACGGCAAGCGATGCCGGCGCGTCCAGCAGCGTCGCCGGGAGCCCCTTGCGCTCGAGGCTCCGCGCCGCGAGGTCCACGGCGTCGACGGGGCGCGGCTCGACGCGCCCGAACTCGAGGCGCGAGCGCGCCAGGAGCTTCCCCACGAGGTCGTCCATCTCGACGAGCTCGCGTTCGATCTCGTCGTGCTGCCGCGCCCGGTCCTCGGCGCCGGGAGCGTCACGGGCCAGGTCGAGGAGCACGCGCACGTGCCCGAGGGGCGTCCGGAGCTCGTGGCTCACGGCGGCGAGGAGCTCGCGCTGCTCGCGCAGCTGCGTCTCGATGCGCTCGGCCATGGTGTCGATGGTCTGCGCGAGCACGGCGACCTCGCTGTCCCCCCAGCGCTGCGCGCCCACGCGCGCGTCGAGCTCGCCTTCGCCCAGGCGCTCGGCGACACGCGCCACCTGCCGGAGCGGCGCCGCGAGGCGCCGGGCCACGAAGCCGCTGAGGGCAAAGAGCACCGCCCCCGCGAGGCCGAGGGCGAGGAAGAGTCGCCCCGGCGGCCGCCCATGCGGCAGGCAGACGCGCGCGCTGCCGCGGCCCGGGACCGCGACGGTCTTGCTCTGGCCGTCGCAGGCCGGCGCCTCCACGAGGGCCGCGCCGCTCGCGTCGTCGAGCGCCACGCGCACCCCGAGCTCCCGCTCGACGTCGGTCAGGAGATCGCGCCGCGTGTCCGGGTCGTCCCAGGCGGCGTCCAGGCGCGCGACGGCGAAGCGCTCGAGGGCGGCCATCTCCTCGGACCAGCTCCTGTCGCCGAAGGTGTGCCAGACGACCACGTTGACGCCGACGGTGGCCAGGATGGCCAGGACGAAGGCGCCGAAGAGCACGCGCCGTAAGCCCCGGCGATGGCCGCGCCGGCGCCTACGGGGCCCGCAGCGTTCGGGTCGGCCGTGACGTCCATGGCGGCGCCTCATGCCGCCGCGACGTCCATGGCGGCGCCTCATGCCGCCGCACCTCCGCTGAAGACGTAGCCCACGCCGCGCACGGTCTGGATGAGCTCCGTGCCGCGGGGCCCGAGCTTCCTTCGGAGCTTCGAGATGTGCTGGTCGACGGTGCGCTCGCCTACCACCTCGTCGCGGCCGGCGGCCTCGAGGAGCGCGCTCCGGGGCACGACGCGCCCCGGCCGGCGCAGGAGGGCCACGAGCAGGTCGAGCTCCAGCGCCGTGAGCGAGAGCGCCTGGCCATCGAGGGAGGCGTGGCGCTGATCGACCTCGACCACGACGCCGCCGCCGCTCAGTCGCTCGCCGACGAGGCCAGGCCGAAGCCGCCGGAGCACGGCCCGGAGCCGGGCCAGCAGCTCGCGGGGGCTGAAGGGCTTGGCCACGTAGTCGTCGGCGCCGAGCTCGAGGCCCACGACGCGATCCGCTTCGTCGCCGCGGGCGGTCAACATGATGACCGGGATGGCGCGGGCGGTGCTGCCGGCGCGAATACGCTGCAGCACGTCGAGTCCCCCGAGCCCGGGCATCATCACGTCGAGGAGCACGACGTCGAAGGCGCCGGCGGCGAGCGCCGCGAGGCCCCGCCCGCCGTCCGGCGCGTGCGTCAGCGACACGTCGTGGGGGGCGAGGTACTCGCTCAGGAGCGCGAAGAGGCGCGCGTCATCATCGATGAGGAGGACGCGGGTGGACACGGGGCCGAGCCTACTCGCTCCTGGCCGGCTGCCGTGCGTGGCGCGGCGGCGTCGCGCCGCCCCGGCGAGAAATGGTCGCCTCCCCGTCCGCACGGCGCGCGGCTTCGACGCAGACGTCGGCCACGTGCCGCTCGAAGGCCGCACGCCGGTGATGGTGGTGCCGCGCGTGGTGCGCGAGGTGATGTACGCCGCTGCCGAAGCCGGCGAGGGCCGTCAGGCCGAAGAACGCCACGAGAATCTTGTCTTTGCGGGTCATGGTCATCTCGCTTCAGCGGTAGGGGCCGTCTTCGGGGTTGGGGCGACGCCGGGGCGCACCGCGGTCGAGCCAGCGGACCAGGTCCGCGCGCTGTGTGTCGTCGAGGTTCTCGTGAAGGGTGCGGAGCGCGTCCTGGAAGGCGATCTGCGCCTGCTCGAGGCGGGCGCGCTGGCCTTCGAAGGTGCCTTCGAGCGCCGGTCCGTCGAAGACGTCACCGCGCAGCGCATCGGCCGCCGGTGCCCGGACGTCGCGGATGTCGCGACGGAGCGCGTGCAGTGCGTCGGCGGCGTCGGTGACGGCGCCGCGAATGGCCTTCTCCTGGCCCGGACCGGTGTCCAGGCGCCGGAAGGCTCCGTAGAGAAAGCCGTCGAGGCCGCGGCCCCAGCCGCGGCGACGGTGACGGTGGGCCCGGTGGCGGCGGCAGCCGCCGGGGCCCGCATGGAAGGGGCGCCCCCGGACCACGCGCGAGAGCGCGAAGAGGGACGCGAAACCGAGGAGGAATCCGAACATGCGAAAAACCTCGGGCGCGCTCGTCTCGGCTGTTTCAGGCCCCGTGTGAAGAAGTGTGAAGACGCCGTCCTTGACCGCGCCGTCCCCAGTGGTCACGAAAGGGGTCCTCGGCCATGCCGGGGGGCGCCCGCACGAGCCGGGCTCCAGGCGGATAGCTCAGTTGGTAGAGCGCCTCCTTTACACGGAGGATGTCGTCGGTTCGAGCCCGGCTCCGCCTACTAGCTGACATCATTCACCTTTCCGCCGATTTCCGGCGGCGTGGAATCAGCCCTCCGTGTCGGCTTCCTGTCGGGAACGGAGGGCCATGCGGGCCATCCTCCCCTGGACTGAGTCGGGGTCGAGGTGCGCGTAGCGCTCGGTGACCTTCGTCGAAGTGTGGCCGAGGAGCTGCGCGACTTCCCCGAGTGAGTAGCGCTCGCCCCACGTCCCCTGGAGGAGGTGGGAAGCGAAGGTGTCCCGCAGGTCGTGGAGCTTGACGTCCACGGGGTCATGAGGACGGTCCTCCGCACGAAGCCGCGCCCGTGTCCGGGTGCCCGGGGTGATGCCGACGTTGCGTCGCTGGGGCTGGTCCCACCACCACCACCGGAACTTCCGATGCCGAATGGCGCCGGAGCGCGCGGGCCAGACCGGGCCCTCGAGGTCGGCGCTGACTTGGAGCTCGCGCCACTCCCGCAGCGCTTCGGCGGCCTGCGGCATGAGTGGGATGTCCCGCTTGGCCTTCGGGCTCTTGAGCGGGGCTCGGACCTCGACGACGCCCGTGGGCCCGGAGAGCTTCACGCGCGACCAGGGGAGGTAGCGCAGCTCGCTCTTCCGGAGCCCGGTGTACATCGCGGCGCGGTAGAAGGCCTGCCGCTCTGCGGTCTTCCGCTCCCGGTCGCGCTGCGCCCGCTCTGTCTCGCCCTGGGCGCCGAAGGTGAGGGCCGCAAGGCGGTCGATCTCCGCCACACGAAGCCAGCTCCACTCGTCCGTGTCGGGGCGCTCCTGCGTCGCCGGAGATCGGAAGAGC
>JBCCAW010000566.1:0-3923 GCA_039814655.1 Myxococcota bacterium
CCCCTAGCGGTCAGCCCATCTGCTGGCGCTGCCGGGGCATCGGCGACACCGACGCGGAGTTCTGCAAGTTCTGTGGCGCGCGCTACGGGGACGCGCCGGAGGAAGGCCCGGGCTACGCCTCCTCCCGTCCGGGTTTCGGGACCGTGCCCGACGCCCCCCCGGCGGCCCCCAGCGCCGCGCCCGCGCTCGTCGCGCGGCTGGTCTCCATCCGAAAGGACGGCAGCGACGGCGAGGTGTTCCCGGTGCATGCGCCTCAAACGGACATCGGCCGGAGCGAGGGGGAGATCGTGCTCCCGGACGACCCCTACCTTTCGCCGCGCCACGCGCGGCTCCGCGTCGAGGGCGGCCGCTTCTATCTGCGGGACCTGGGGAGCGTCAACGGCACCTTCCAGCGCCTCCGGGACGCGGTACCCCTCGAGGAGGGGGACCGAGTCCTCATCGGACAGCAGCTCCTCCGCTTCGAGCGCGTCGAGGACGCCGAGAGGCCCCTCGGCCCCGCCAGCGTGCGCGGAATTCTGGCCTTCGGGACCCCGGAAGTGCCGCGCTACGCTCGCCTCGTCCAGTACACCACTGAAGGGGTAGGACGCGACGTGCATTATCTGTATCGTGACGAGACGGTGCTGGGGCGAGAAACCGGCGACGTCGTGTTCACGGACGACCCCTTCTTGTCCCGCAGGCACGCCTCGATCACGCTGGAGCGCGGCTCTCAGCGCGTGTTGCTCCGTGACCTCGGGTCCTCGAACGGCACCTCCGTGGCCATTCGCGGCGAGGTCGAAATCCAACCCGGCGACTGCCTGCGCGTCGGGCGGCACCTCTTCCGCTTCGACGCCGCGGAAGCCGAAAGGCAGCGATGACCGAACACGACGGTCATGAGGCCGCCGACGCGGCACCCCCGGCCAAGGACGGTGATCTGGACACGACGACGCCGGAGCGCCCGGTGGCGAAGGACGTGACGTCGGCCGCGCTGAGCGGCGAGGGCTCCGGCGACGCGCCGTCCCGTACCGGCGCTCTACGCTTCCGCTACTTCGGCGTGTCCGACGTCGGTCTCGTCCGGGAGCACAACGAAGACAACTTCATCGCCTTCGACGTGGGCGCCGAGGGCAAGTCGCATCGAATGGGGGGCACGCCCGGCGATGGCTCTGAGCGCGCCGACGCCATTCGCGAGGCCGAGCTCTCGCGCTCGCTCATTCTCGCCGTCTGCGACGGCATGGGAGGCGCCGCCGCCGGCGAAGTGGCCAGCCAGATGGCCGTGGACACGGTCCTCGAGATCATGACGGCGCCCACGAAGGTGACGGACCGGGACGCCTTCGCCCATCGGCTGGTCTACGCCATCGAAGATGCCGGTAGCCGCATCTTCGGCGCGGCCAAGATGGACCGGTCGCGACGAGGCATGGGCACGACGGCGACGGTCGCCGGCTTCGTGGACGAGGTGCTCTTCGTTGGCCAGGTCGGCGACAGCCGCTGCTACGTGCTCCGCAACGGCGAGCTCGCGCAGGTCACGAAGGACCAGTCCCTCGTGAACCAGCTCATCGAGGCGGGGCAGCTCACGGAGGAAGAGGCCGAGGCCTTCGAGCACTCGAACATCATCCTCCAGGCCCTCGGGACCACGGAGGAGGTGAGCGTCGACCTGACCTTCCTCGAGCTGCGCCAGGGCGACCGCGTCATGCTCTGCTCCGACGGGCTCTCGGGCATGGTGCACGCGGAGACCATTCGCGAGGCGTTGGCCGAAGGCGATGACCTCGAGGCCATCGCGGACCGGCTCGTGCAGCTCGCCAACGACGGCGGCGGTCACGACAACATCAGCTGCGTGGTGGCCGAGGTCTCGGGCCCCCGGCTTCTGCCCGCTGAGGGGGCGCCGGAGGCGGGCTACCAGCAGTACCCGCTGCCGCCGGCCCGGCCCGAGGTCGCGTCGGAGCTCCCGCGCCGCGAAGGCCCTGCGCCGAAGCCCGGCGTGAAGAAGCCGGGCCGCGACGTGAAGCCTCACGCCGTGGTGCAGGCGCAGGCGGCGGACCCGACGGTCCCCACCGCGGGCTTTCCCTGGTGGGTGCTGGCCATCCTCTTCGCTGCGGTCGTGGGCACGCTCGCCTACGTGCTCCTGGGCCAGGACGAGGCGCCGCCGCCTCCGCCGCCGCCCGAAGCGCCGGCGACCGTCGGCCTCCGGGTGCGCACCAACGCCGAGGGCGACCTCTACGTCGATGGCCGCTACGAGGCATCGGGAGCCGCGGCTCGAGGCGACCGAAACCTCTCCCTCGCGCCGGGGGATCACCTCATCGAGGTGCGTCGCGCGGGTCAGGTCCTGGCCTCCCATCGCGTGACCGTCGAGGCCGGAGACGCCGACCGGCTGGTCGAGCTGCGCGTCGCCGAGGCCATCCACGAGGAGGAGGAGCTCAGCGCCGAAGAGCAGGCGGCGCTCGAGCAAGAGCTCGAGGCGATGGAACAAGAGCTCGCGGCCGAGCGCGGCGCGAACGCGCCGGACGCGGCGGAGAGCGAAGCCGCCGCCGGTGAAAGGGCCCCCGGGGGAAGGGCGGAGCGCGACGAGGCCGCGGCCCCGGCCGCGGAAGGTGCGCCCGAAGCGCCGCCCCGAGACGCACCGGCCGACGCGCCTTTGAGCCCGCCCGGCGCGGACGACGCCGCGCCCGGCGACCCCAGCGCCGCGACCGAAGACGCGCCGCCGGCCGAAGACGCGCCGCCGGCCGAAGACGCGCCGCCGGCAGGGTGACGCGACGCGCGGGGCGCCGGTGGCCGCGCGACGAGGCGCGAGGCCCCATCGCTACGCCCGCTGCGCGCACTCCTGGAGGCGGCCCGACCCGCTGAGCCGCGCCGGCGAGGCCCGGGCACCGAGGAGACGACGTGAATCGCGCCGTGGCCGGTCCCGTCTCTCTGTTCAGCGGCGCGCCCACGGCGTGTCTCAGTCCCCTCTCCCCGAGGGGCTCGGTCCAGGCCCTCGACGAAACCGGGCCCGGGCTGCTACGACGCGGCCTTCAGCGCCGCAGCCTCTCACCGCCGGAAGCTCCCGGATTTCGCCATGCGCACGTCCCTTCGATCCCTCGCCCCCTCCCTCCGTCTCGGCCTGCTCGCCGCGCTCACCTTCGCGCTCTTTGGCGCGGGAACCGCCGCCGCCCAGGACGCGGAGGTCGTGAACCGTCTCCGAGACCACGGCCGCATGAGCCGCCAGGACGCCGTCGCGACGGTCACCGCCGTAAGCGACGTCATGAAGCGCAACGCCGAGCGTGGAGGCGAGGAGTTCGACCGGCTGCGGCGAAAGACCCACGAGGCGCTCTTCGGGGACCGTCCCGTGGCCACCTCGAACCTCCGCGAGGTCCTGCAGCGCCTCGAGGCGGGTCTCGACCTGGCGACGCTTGGCGTCTACTTCGCGCGCGGCCGGAACGACGTCGTGCTCTGTGCGGCCAACTTTGCGCTGCGTACGCAGCAGTGCGACTCGCTCATCGCCGCGGCCACCGAGACCACCGTGGAGACGCCCTACCCGCGCCCGGACAACGGCGCGAGCTTCGAGCGCTCGCTCCGGCGCGCCAACGTGGACCGGGCCGCGGCCGCCACCATCGTCGAGCGCGCCATGACCGTCACCACGGGCGTGCCCGCGGTCATCCGTCGCGACGAGGTCGGCCGTGCGCTCCTTCGCATGCTCGCCGCCTGCCCGGGCGGCGTCAGTGGACGGCTGGCGCAGTTCCGCACGTGGAACCTCGGGCCCACGGCCCGGCTCATGCAGTGCGTCGCCCGGGACATCGCCGAGCACGGTCGCGTCGGCGAAGCCGAAGCGGCCTTCGCGCTCACCGAAGACCAGGCCATCGCCTTTCTCGCCTGGGGGACTCCCGGCCAGGCCCAGGCGTTCATCGCGGAGGCGGAAGCGCGCCGGAACCCCGGAGCCGGCGCCGGCACGCCAGCCGCGGCCGGCGGCGGCGAAG
>JBCCAW010000709.1:0-2760 GCA_039814655.1 Myxococcota bacterium
TGTTCGTGGTGCCCTTCCGCGAGCCGGCCGATCCGCCGGAAGATACGCTCCGCTTCAACACGAACATCCAGGTCGCGGACCTTTACTTCCTCTTCGACCTCACGACCTCGATGCTCGGTGAGATCCGCGAGTTCCGGACGCGCGTCGTCGACCTCATCGACGAGGCCAGCTGCGAGGACTCGGGCGATGCGTGCCTGGCCGACGCGAACTGCGACGACGGCCAGATCTGCGGCCTGGGCAACACGTGCATCCAGGACCCGGAGGCCAGCGGCTGCATCGCCGATCTCTGGACCGGCGTGGGCTATTACGCGGGCGGTGGCAGCTCCTACCGCAACCTACTCTCGCTCCAGCCGCGGCCGGAGGTGACGCAGGCGGCCGTGCCCGTCGAGGCGAACGGCCCGGGCTTCCAGGAGAGCCTCTTCGAGAGCGCCGCCTGCATCTCGGACCGGCGCCTCTGCGTGGGTGCGGCCTGCGGCCCGGCGGGCGGCGTGGGGTGCCCCTCGTTCCGGCGAAACGCCGTGCGCGTGGCGCTCCAGATCACCGACGAGGACAATCAGTGCGAGGACGACAGCGGCTTCGGCGGCACCGCAGACTTCGGTTGCCCGGTCGTCAACAGCGCGGGTGCGGCCGGCGGGCGCCTGCAGCTGAACCGCATCAACTACATCGGCATCAACGCCACGGGCTCGACGACGTCGCCGGCCTACACGGACCTCGTCGCCCTCGCCGTGGCCGCCGGCTCCCTCGACGGAGACGGCGAACCCTTCGTTTACAGCGGGCGTGACGCCGCGGCCGTGGACGCCATCCTCGACGGCATCGAGGAGATCGCGCAGCAGCTCGAGCTCTTCGTGGACATCGACGCCCGGGACCTCGACGGCGACGCGGGCGATGCGCTGCAGTTCATCGACCGGCTGGCCGTGAACCTGTCCGCGGACGGCTGCGACGAGCCGGACCCGGACCTCATCGCCGACACGGACGGGGACGGCTTCGAGGACGCCTTCACGCGCCTCCCCACGGGAGCGCGCGCATGTTGGGACGTCGTCGTGCGCCCCAACCGCACCGTACCGGCCACGCGAGAGCCCCAGGTCTTCGAGGCGGCCATCGAGGTCTTCGGCGACAGCTCGCCCCTCGACCGACGCCGCGTCTTCTTCCTGGTGCCGCCGGACAACGAGCTTCCGGCACCCGAGTGAGGTCCCCTCCCCGGGGGCCGCAGGGGCCGCCGAGGCTTCGCCGGATGCGTTGTCTCGGCGGCGGACCGGGCGAGCTGGGGTAGACTGAAGCGTGCCCCTTCGCTTCGGCCTCGCGCTCACGCTCTTGCTCGGTGCCGCGTGCACCGAGCAAGGCGTGCTCTTGCGCGCGCCGGAGCAGGTGGACCCGGGTCCGGGCATCGACACCGATGGGGACGGCGTGAGCGACGCCCTCGAGGGGGACGGGCGCCTCGACACGGACGGGGACGGGACGCCGGACTCCCTCGACCTCGACAGCGACGGGGACCGGATCCCGGACCGGGTCGAGGGCCAGCCACGCGAGGTCGGCGGCGACCTTCCGGACGCCGACGGGGACGGCCTCCCGGACCTGCGGGACCTCGACAGCGACGGGGACGGGCGCCTCGACCTCTTCGACGGGGCGCGGAACGCGGCTGGGCGAATCCCGGACTTCGATGAGGACGGCCGCGAGGATTTTCGGGACCTCGACGACGACCAGGACTTCATCTCGGACGTCGAGGAGCTCGGTCCCTTCCCGAACGCGCCGCGGGACCAGGACCGCGACGGCTTTCCCGATTTCCGCGACCTGGACTCGGACGGGGACACCATTCAGGACCTTCACGAGGGCAGCCGGGATACCCCCGACGCGGACTTCGACGGCACACCGAACCCCCGCGACCTCGACGCGGATGGCGACGGGCTCACGGACGCGCTCGAGGCCGGGGACGCGGACCTCGAGACGGCCCCGACGGACACGGACGGTGACCAGCTCCCGGATTTTCTCGACCTGGACAGCGACGCCGACGGCCTCTCGGACGAGCTCGAGGGGCGCATGGGCAGCGATCCGCGTCGCGCAGACTCGGACGACGACGGCGTCAGCGACCTCATCGAGCTCGGCGGCGGCACGGACCTCCTGGACCCCACGGACAACCCGCGCGTCCGCGGCGACTTCGTCTTCGTGGTGCCCTACGAGGCGCCGCCGGAGCCCCCGGAGGACCTGCTCCGCTTCCGCACCAGCGTACGGCGCGCGGACCTCTACTTTCTCTTCGACACGAGCGAATCGATGGCCGAGGAGCTCGCGGCGTTCCAGCGGGAGATCGCCCCCGGGCTCTTGTCGTCGGCCTGCGAGCGCTCGGGGTTATTTCAGAGTAAACTTTTGCGAGCAGATTAGAGAACGTTTCAACTTTAAATGCAACATTCCGTGATTTGTCTGCATCATTGAGGAGGAGACCTCGTTCTCGGTTGAAGATGAAAAAACGTTCTTGAAATCCGAGGTCTTCATACTCCTTGGAAATTCGACCGTGTGATTTTTGGTCTTTCTCTGCATCAATGAAATCATCGTCGCCAAGGTCAATAACCCCAGTTTTGTACGATAAAAGAATTGCAAATTGGATTATCTGAATCAAACCAAGCCGGAAAAGCTTCTGATCTACCTCGCGATTGTTTGTCTCCCTGCATTCACTAACAAGTTGCGCTACCTTCTCTAGCTCAAAACTGCCAATAAGAACCGTGCTAAGATTAGTTGTGTTAAGCTCTTCGAGGAAATTTGTGCTTTGAA
>JBCCAW010000846.1:0-1681 GCA_039814655.1 Myxococcota bacterium
GATCCTCGGAGTCCTCCATGGGATCGCGTGGGATGCAGAGGAGCTGGCGTTGCGCGGTGGTCATGGTGGCGCTCACCGTGCTCGGCGCGGGGACGGACGCCCGGGCCCGGGCGCAGAACCCGCTGGTCTCGGCGCTCCTGGAAGCGCGGGACTTTCGCCTCCGCGTGCAGGCCGCCTTCGCCATGGGTGATTCGCGGGATCCGGCCTACCGGCCGCCGCTCGAGCGCGCTCTCCGCGACGCGGACCCGGCCGTTCGCGCCGCCGCCGCGACGGCGCTCGGGAGGCTCGGCGACCGGCGGGCGCTGCCGGCGCTGGCCGCGCTCGTAGCGGACTCCTCGGCCGCGGTGCGCCTGCAGGTCGAGCGGTCCATCGCCACGCTGGAGGCCGTCCCGGCGAGCCCTGCGCCCGGCGCCGAGGCCGCGGAGCCGCGCGTCCCCTGGCATCGCGTGCGCTACGTGGTGATCGTGGGGGACGTCCGGGACCAGTCCGGCGATGGTCTGGCTCCCGCTCTGCTCGTGCAGCTTGGCGAGCTCCTCGGTCGCAACGTCGCTCAGCTCCGCGGTGTGGCCGTGCTGGCCGAGGAGGAGCTTCGCGACGGGGACACGCGGCGGGAGATCGCGCGCCGGAGACTGCCGGTGCTGCGTCTCGAGGGGGAGCTCCGCGCCCTGACGCGCGCCGAGCACGAGGGGAACGTCCGCCTCCGCGTGGAGGTCACGGTGATGCTGCTGAGCCGTCAGGGCGCGCTCCGAAGTCTCATGAGCGCCGCCGCGACCGGCGCCGAGCCGGACCGCGGGGCGGACCGGGAGCAGGACGAACGCCTGGCGAGCCAGGCGCTCGTCGCAGCGGTGCAGAGCGCCATGTCCCGCGTGCTGCGAGCCCTCCGCTCCGCGGGCGGCACTCAGTGAGCCCGGACCGTTGAGCGAGGAGGGCTTCGACTGCCTGCAGTGTGGCGCCTGCTGCCGGAGCGGGCACGACGGACGCATCCTCGTGCCCGAAGAGGACCTGCTTCGCTGGCGCCGGCTCGGCCGTGAGGACGTGGCCCGCGCGGTGCAGCCGGGACACTTCGGGCTCGTCGCCTTCGCGACGCGTTCCGACGGGAGCTGCGTGCACCTCGGCACCTCGGAGAGCCCCCAGGCGTGCGCCATCTACGCCATCCGCGGGACGACCTGCCGGACCTTCGAGAAGGGCAGCCCGCAATGCCGTGAGTTTCGCCGGGACGCGGGCCTCGACTGAGCCCGGGAGCTGCCCGGCCGTCAGCCGTCGGCGAAGCGATCCGCGAGGTCGCGAACGAAGGCCGCCATCCACGGTTTCATGGAGGCGAGCTCCTGCTCGAAGAGGCCCCGGGTGACGACCTCGAGCTCCACGTCGTCGAGGGCCACCACGCTCGCGCTCCGCCGGCCGCCAGCCCGGAAGAGCGCAGTCTCGCCGAAGCCCTCGCCGGGCTCCATGACGCGCAGCGAGCGGCGGGGGCCGTCGCGCTCCGTGTAGGCTTCGCAGCGTCCCCGGAGGATCCGGTAGGCCTCGTCGCCGGCGTCTCCTTCGTGCACGATCACCGTGCCGGCAGTGACGTGACGCCGCGGGAAGGTGACCTCACCGCGCAGGAAGCGCACCAGGAGCGCGCTGGGGCGATCGTAACCTGCTACGTAACCGCTCCGCGCGGCTGCGCGGCATCATCTACAGC
>JBCCAW010000678.1:0-2982 GCA_039814655.1 Myxococcota bacterium
GCTTCCGATGACGAGTCCGTCTCGATGAGGGACCGCCACTCCCTGCGGATCTGGCTCTTCCCGCTGCTGCTGCTGCTGGGGGTCTCCACCGCCATCTTCCTGCTGACCTTCTGGATCGACACGGGAGGCGACTTCTCCAAGCTGGCGCTGCTCGGTCATCCGAACCCCGAGTCGGCGGCGAACGCGATCGCGAGCGCCGGAGAGGTGGTCGCGGCGGTGCTCGGCATCGCCATCACCGTCGTCGCCATCATCGTGGAGCTCGCGTCGAACCGGTACACGCACCGCGTCACCGAGCTCTTCGTCGGCGAGCCCATCAACTTCCTCGTGATGGGCTTCTTCGTCGTGACGGCGCTCCAGGCGGTGTTCGTGGCCGTGACCTTCGACCACGCGGCCGTGGAGCTGCTGCGCGCGGACGGCACGCCGCTCCACGAGGCGAGCGGCTTCGTGCCCTACCTGAGCCTGACCGTCGCGCTCTGCATGCTGGCCTTCAGCCTGCTCATCCTGCTGCCCTATTTCGCCTTCGTCTTCGAGTTCCTGAGCCCGATTCAGATCGTCGACCGCATTCGCCGCTACTCGCTCCGGGCCATCACGCGCGGCGCCACCGCCACCAACGTGCGCCAGCGCCAGCTCGAAGCCATTCGCGGCGTGGAGCAGCTCGCGGACGTGGGCCTCAACGCCATGGAGAACAAGGACAAGGGCGTCTCCATGGCCAGCGTCGACGCGCTCCGGGCCATGGCCACGGACTACCAGGGCATTCGCGCCGGCCTCGGCGAGGGCTGGTTTCGCGTCGAGGGCGAGCTCGCCCACAACCCGGACTTCGTCTCCATGTCCCCGGACGTGCTCAGCGCCGTGACGCGCCGGCGCATCTGGTTCGAGATGAAGGTGCTCCGCAAGTACCAGACGCTCTACAACGAAGCGCTCAACAAGATGAGGGACATCAACTACCTCATCGCCATCAACACGCGGCTCATCGCGGAGACGGCGCTCGAGCGGAAGAACCACGAGCTCTTCGAGATGGTGGTGAAGTTCTTCAACACCTTCCTCCGGGCCACGGTGAACGCCCGGGACGTGCGCACGGCCTACAACGTGCTCAACCAGTACCGGCTGCTCGGCGAGCGCTGCCTGCACGAAGACGGGGGCCGCACGGCCGTCGAGATCGCTCGCTACTTCAAGTACTACGGCCTCGTCAGCTTTCACGCGAAGCTGCCTTTCATCCTGGAGACCGTGGCCTACGATCTCTGCGCGCTGAACGAGCTCGCCTACGACCAGGGCAGCCCCGTGCACCGGGAGCTGCTGCGCATCTTCCTGCAGGTCGACAAGGAGTCCGAGAGCGACGTGCAGGAGGTGAGCCTTCGCGGTGTGCGGAAGGCGCAATGCAAGCTCGCGACGCACTACCTGGTGAGTGGCTCGGAGGACCTCGCCCGGGAGATCTACCGGGACATGGAGTCCGAGCGCCACGACCGGCTCGCGTCCATTCGCGATGAGCTCCTCGGCGTGCGCTCCGCGGAGTTCTGGGAGATCAGCGACCGCGGGGTGAACTTCGACTACCTCTCGCCGGCGCGGAAGCGGGAGCTCTTGACCTTCTTCGGCTGGTTCGAGGGGCTGCCGGACCCCTCGCTGAGCATCCTCCCGAACGATCCGGACCAGCTGCCCGAGCCGAGCGCCGCCGAGGTCCATCAAGCCGAGAGCCCGCGCCGCCGCCCGCGCTCGAGCGACTCGACGCTGCACGACATCCCCGGCGCGGGCGTCGACCCGTCCTGACGAAGCTCAGGCCAGCAGCTCCGCCAGGGCCAGGAGGAAAAGCGCGTTCTCCTCGGGCGTCCCCACGGTCACGCGCACGTGCCCTGCGAGGCGTGGGTGCCGGGTGAAGACGCGCACGGCCACGCCGCGTTCCGCGAGCGATGCCTTGAAGCGGCTGGCGTCCGTTCCCTCCGCGAGGCGGAAGAGCACGAAGTTCGCCTCCGTCGGAAAGGGCGTCACGCCCGGGAGCGCCTCGAGGCCTCGCAGCAGCGCCCCGCGCGCCTCCACGATGGCGCCGATACGCGCCGCCAGCTCCTCTTCCCCCGCCTCGAGCACGTAGGTCGCGGCGGCCTGCGCCGGCGCATTCAGGTTGAAGGGCTGGCGGCTCTTTTCGATCTCCGCGGCCAGCGCGGGCCGGGCCCGAAGCCAGCCGACGCGCAGCCCGGCCAGGCCGATCTTCGACAGCGTGCCGAGCAGGGCCACGTTGCCGTGCGTGCGTAGGAGCCCGACGTGGCTCGCCGGAGCGTCTCCACCGGCCGCCCGGCGAAAGGGCCCGTAGGCCTCGTCGACCACGTGGAGCGTCGCCGGAAAGGCCCGCGCGAGGCGCCCGAGCACGGCCTCGTCGAAGACGTTGCCCGTCGGGTTGTTGGGCGACGCGTAAAAGGCGACGGCCGGCGCCTCCGCCTCGAGGGCGCGCCGAAGCGCCTCTTCGTCGAGGCGGAAGTCCGCCGCGAGGGGCACCTCCACGGGACGGACGCCGTGGCTCCGCGCGGTGATCGCGTACATCACGAAGCTCGGCCCGGGGAAAAGGACGGCCCTCTCCGGCCCGGCGAAGGCGTTGATGAGCATCGCGATGACCTCGTCGCTGCCCGTCCCGAGCACGAGCTCCTCCGGCGACGCGGCCAGCGACGCGGCGAGGCGCTGCCGGAGCTGCGTGGCCGCCGCGTCCGGATAGCGATGGAGCGACAGGTCGGCGAGGCGCCGCGCGAGGCCCTCTCGGAGCTCGGGGGAGAGCGTGTAGGGGCTCTCGTTCGCGTCGAGCTTGGCCTCGAAGGCCGCATTTTGCGGCACGCCGTACTTCACCAGCGTCGCGAAGCTCGGGCGGAGCCGCGAAAGCAGCGCGCCGGGGACCGCCGGGCCGGCGCCCTCCGCGCTAGGGTCCGCGCCGGGCACGTCCGCGTCCGTGCTCATCGCGGCGCCCCCTCGCGGAGGCTCGCGGGCACGTCGAGCGCGGCGTCGTCC
>JBCCAW010000574.1:0-3861 GCA_039814655.1 Myxococcota bacterium
ACGCCCTCGGCGCCGTCGACCGGGTGGCAGACCTCGCTCGGGCAAAGGTTGAACGCCCCGCCGGAGACCACGCGCATGGCGTAGAGCAGCTCGCCGCCGAGGAACTCCATGCGCACGATGCCGTGCTCCGGGTCATAGGGCAGCAGCTCCTGCAGCAGCAGCACGGGGTCCGGCTCGAAGAGATCGGGTTCGCGGGCGATGACGGCCTTCACCTCTTCGAAGCTCTCGACGCGGTGCATGCGCGCGCCGCTCCCGCCCATGTCGGGCTTGATGAGCGCCGGGAAAGGGAAGGGCGTCGCCTCGCGCGCGAGCGTCTCCGCGAGGCCCTCGGCGTCGTGAAAGACGAGCGTGCGGGGGCCGCGGATTCCCAGGCGCCGGAGCATCGCGAGCTGCGCCGCTTTGCTCAGCTCGAGGGCGAAGGCCCCGTGGCCGTTGAGCACGGGGATGCCCGCCGCCTCGAAGCTCCGAAGCAGCGTAAGCGCGTGGGGGATCGCCCGGCCGTTGCCGCGCACGTAGGCACTCGGGCTCGCCTGGTTGAACACCAAGCGCGCCGCCGGGAGCGCCGCCGGGTCGAAGGCCGCCTGCTTGAGGTCGAAGGCCGCCCAAGCATGACCGCGCGCCTCGAGCACGTCGAAGAGCGGCTGCTGCCACTCGGGGTGCTCAAAAAGGACCAGAAAATCGAGTTCCCGCATAGGCACGGTCGACTACATGCGTTCGTTCGGGACGATTGTCGAGGAAAATCAGCATGATGACGACTTAATTAGTCGAGAACTCATCGCAAAGTCGCCTCCGGTGGCGCCGAGCCCTTAGGCTGGTGGTGTGGCGCCGACCGAAGAGAGCCCGCTGGCACGCCAGACGGCGCGTTTCCTGGAGCACCTGGCGCACGAGCGACGTCTCAGCCCGCGCACCGTGGACAGCTATCGCCGGGATCTGGGCGAGCTCGCGGCGTTTCTCGCGGCCCGTGGCGCGCCGGAGGACGCCCGGCGCCTCGACGGCCTCGATCTGCGGGCCTGGCTGGCGTCCCTCCACGGCCGGCTCGCGCCGTCCAGCTTGGCGCGCAAGGTCTCGGCGCTCCGGACCTTTCTCCGCTTTTGCCGTCGCGTCGGCCTCGTCGAAGGCAACCCGGCGCTCTTGCTGCAACGCCCGAAGCAGCCCCGCTTGCTGCCCGACTTTCTGACCGTCGAGGACGCTTTCCGCGTGATGGACGCGCCCGGCGACGACGAGGGCTGGCCCGGACGCCTCCGGCGGCGCGACGCGGCGTTGCTGGAGCTGCTCTACGGGACGGGCATCCGCGTCGGCGAAGCGGCGGCGCTCACGCTCCGGCGCGTGGATCTGAAAGCCCGCGAGCTGCGCGTGCTCGGCAAGGGCGACAAGGAGCGCGCCATGCCCCTCGGCCCGCTGGCGCGCGCCGCGCTCGCCGCGTACCTCGAGGTGCGCCCGCGCTTTCGATCCGCGGCTCGCCCGCCCCACGGCACGGCCTTCTTTCTCGGCCGCCGCGGCACGCCGCTCTCCGTACGCCAGATGCAGAACCTGGTCCGGCGCCATGGGCGCTCCGGGGCCGGTCGCGGGGATCTCCACCCGCATGCCCTGCGCCATAGCTTTGCCACCCATCTCCTCGATGCCGGCGCGGATCTACGCTCCATCCAGGAGCTTCTCGGCCACGCGAGCCTCTCGACGACGCAGCGCTACACGCACGTGGGCGTGGACCGGCTCCAGGCCGTGCACGCCGCGGCGCATCCCCTCGGGGACCGCACGGCCTCGGAAGGCTAGCTTCGCTCCGCGTAGCGGCGCCCGGCGGCCCTGCTAGCGTGTCCGGCCGTGTCCGACGCCCCCGTATTTCGAAGCACCACCATCGTGGCCGTCCGCCGGGGGGGCATCGCTGCCATGGCCGGCGATGGGCAGGTTTCCCTCGGCCAAACGGTGATGAAGGGGGCCGCGCGCAAGGTGCGCCGCATTCACGGCGGACGGGTCGTGGTGGGCTTCGCCGGCGCCACCGCCGACGCCTTTACGCTCCTCGAACGCTTCGAGCAGAAGCTCCAAGAGCGCACGGGCGGTGGTCTCCGCCGGGCGGCCGTGGACCTCGCCAAGGATTGGCGCACGGACCGCTACCTGCGGCGCCTCGAAGCCATGATGATCGTGATGGACCAAGAGCTGACGCTGCTCCTCAGCGGGACCGGCGACGTCATCGAACCCGACGCGCTCGGCGCGGAAGGGGACGGGGTCATCGCCATCGGGAGCGGCGGGAGCTTCGCCCTCGCCGCGGCCCGGGCGCTCCTCCGGCACACGGACCACAGCGCCGGTGAGGTCGCGCGGGAAGCGCTTCGCATCGCCGGAGAGATCTGCGTGTACACGAATGGAGAGATCGTCCTCGAGACCCTAGCCCGGGAGCCCTCGCCGTGACGTCCAGCTTCACGCCACGGGAGACCGTCAGCGAGCTCGACCGGTACATCGTCGGCCAGCGCAAAGCCAAGCGCGCGGTGGCCGTGGCGCTCCGTAACCGCTGGCGGCGGCAGCAGGTTCCGGAGGAGCTGCGCGACGAAATCGCCCCGAAGAACATCATCATGATCGGGCCCACGGGCTGCGGAAAGACAGAGATCGCGCGCCGCCTCGCCAAGCTCGCCAAGGCGCCCTTCGTCAAGGTCGAAGCCTCGAAGTTCACGGAGGTCGGCTACGTCGGTCGCGACGTCGAGTCGATGATCCGCGACCTCGTCGAGGCGGCCATTCAGATGGTCCAGGCGGAGGCCGTCGAAGGCGTGAAGGTGCGCGCCGAGGAGCTGGCAGAGGAGCGGCTCGTCGCACTCTTGGCGGACCAGCTTCACCCGGCGCCTCCGGAGCCGCCGAAGGCCGGCGAACCCTTCGGACCCTTCATGGTGAGGCGCGGCGACGGCCCGGCGCACCCGAAGGAGCGCCTCGAGGCCATTCGTGCGCAGCTCCGCGCCGGCGCCCACGACGACCTGGACGTCGAGCTCGACGTCCAGGACACGGGCAACCCCTTCATGACCGTCTTCGGCCAGGGCGGCACGGAGGAGATGAACCTGAAGGACATGCTCCAGCAGTTGCCGGGCTTTCAGGGACGCACCAAGCGTCGCCGGGTGCGCGTGCCCGAGGCCCGCGAGCTTCTCTCCGACCAGGAGGCCCGCAAGCTCGTCGATACGGACGCCGTACAGCGCGAAGCCATCGAGCGAACGGAGCAGGCCGGCATCGTCTTCCTCGACGAGATTGACAAGGTCGCCGGCCGCAGCAGCGGCCAGGGCCCGGACGTGTCCCGCGAGGGCGTGCAGCGCGATCTGCTCCCGGTGGTCGAAGGCTCTACGGTGAGCACCAAGTACGGTCCCGTGCGCACGGACCACGTACTCTTCATCGCCGCGGGGGCCTTTCACATCGCCGCCGTCAGCGACCTCATCCCCGAGCTCCAGGGCCGCTTCCCCATCCGCGTGGAGCTGGACGCACTCACGGAAGCGGATTTCGTACGCATCCTCCGGGAGCCCAAGGGCGCCCTGACGCGGCAGTACGAAGCGCTGATGCTGACCGAGGGCGTGACCCTCGAGCTGGACCAGGGAGCCCTCGAGGCCATCGCGGCCTACGCCGCCGCCGCCAACGAGAAGGCGGAGAACATCGGGGCGAGGCGCCTCGCGACGGTGATGGAGGCGCTCCTCGAGGAGCTCAGCTTCACGGCCTCGGAGCTCGGAGTGACCACGGTGAAGGTCGACCGGGCCTACGTGGAGGAGAAGCTCGAGCCCATCGCGAGCCAAAGTGACTTGGCCAAGTACATCCTGTAGTCCGGCCAGGGGGGCGGTTCCGGTTCCGTCTCCGGTTCCGTCTCCGTCTCCGTCTCCGTCTCCGTCTCCGTCTCCGTCTCCG
>JBCCAW010000743.1:0-2451 GCA_039814655.1 Myxococcota bacterium
CAACAAGGGAGGTGAGGAGTGAATCGATTGATCCCAAGATACTCAGCATGAGGCTATAGCCCAAGATGGTCTGACAACTACACGGATCTCGTTCGCTCCACCGCGCTGATCCCCGAGGACCGTTACGTCGGGTACCGACCGGACATCGACTTCTCTCGCGGCTTCGGAAGTGACGGTTTCGCCCGGGACGAATCCGGGTGGCGTGCTTATCGATACAAGCCCTTTACCGGTCAGTTCTGGCCGACGAACGGGAACACGGACGACGTACTCATTCGCCTTTCGAACGCCTTTCGTGAGAGCTCCGGGGAGGCTGACCGAAACGTCATGGTGGCCAATCTGGCCGTGCTCGAGGCGGCCATCGCGGCGCCAGAAGACGTGCTCAGCGAGGCCATCCGCTGGCAAACGGACCCCATCGACGAGCGCGCTCTCGGGACGGACCTCGATGGGGACGGGGCGCTGGGGACCGCGACGCTCCTTCGCGGGCTTCCCGAGAGCTACTTCGGCGACGCGGCGCCGCACCCGGTGCGACGCGGCGTCTACCCGGAAGGCACGGAGTTCCTCCACACCGTGCGCTACGCGGACCCGGATGCGCCGGGCTTCGTCAGCACGCGCATGAAGGAAGTTCGCTACATGGTGAAGTTCCGCGAGGTCGGAGACGCGCGAATCCGCGCTCAGTACTGGCACGAGGACGAGGAACGGGACGTCGGGATGACCCCGGTCTTCGGCGGCCACCCGCTCGTGGGGCTGACGAACGGCTTCGGGTGGAAGCTGCTCGGTTGGGTGGAGGACGAGGCCGGACGCCTTCGCGTGCAGACGCACGAGGAGGGCCGCTACTGCATGGGCTGCCACTCGAACATCGGCGTCACCATCGACCAGACCTTCAGCTTCGCGCGCAAGATCCCGGGCCCCGAGGGCTGGGCCTACCAGGACGCCGAGGGCATTCCGGACGTGCCCATGGAAGGACACGAGACGCCGGAGATTCTCCAGTACTTCCAGCGCGTGCGCGGCGGGGACGAGCTTCGCGCCAACGACGAGATGCTCGCCCGCTTTTGGGATGAGGACGGGGAGCTCGACGAGGCGCGCGTGCGCCGCGCCGCGCCCGGCGGTCCCGACGACATCACGGACCTCATCTTGCCCTCCCGGGAGCGCGCGCTTCGCATGATCAAGGCGTACATGCTGCTCGTCCGCGAGCAGGATTACGTGCACGGCCGCGACGTGGTGCTGACGCCTCCGGCGCACGTGCACCGCGTCATCGAAGACGCGAGCACGGGGCTCTACGACCGGGGCAACTTCCACGCGGATGGCCGGCTTCGTCTCGACTGGTCGGCCACCCGCTGGGCCCCGCCGCTCCCGGGCTCCTGAAGGGAGGGCGTGGGGGAATCGCGTACTCTCGTGTTGAGAGCACGAGGCTCTCAGAAGGAGAGCTTCCCGCCCCCCACTCGGCCCCCCGACCTAATCATTCCCAGCACTTACCTCCGGCATCGGTCGCAGGTTGAGTTCTCGCGGCGAGGCCTTGCTTGAGAGGTGGGGGGGAGGTACCCCGCCGCCATGAGCGTTCGCGTGCGCTTCGCGCCCTCCCCCACGGGCCAACTCCATATCGGAAACGTCCGGACGGCTCTCTACAGCTGGCTCTGGGCGCGGCATACGGGCGGCACGTTCGTGCTCCGCATCGAGGACACGGACGAGAAGCGGTCGACGCCCGAAGCCGTCGCGACGGTCTTCGAGTCCCTCCGCTGGCTCGGCCTCGACTGGGACGAGGGCCCGCAAGCCGGCGGCGCCTACGGGCCGTACCTTCAGTCCGAGCGGAAGGCGCTCTACCGGGAACACGCGGAGCAGCTCATCGCCGACGGCGCTGCCTTTCGCTGCTACGCCAGCAAGGAAGAGATCCAGGCGCTCCGGGCCGATTACGAGGTGCGTCACGGCAAGGGCTTCCGCTTTCGCTCGCCCTGGCGTGAGCGCACGGACGGGGACCCGAGCGCACCCCACACGGTCCGCTTCCTGGCCCCGAGCGACGGCGACACGGGCTGGGAGGACCTCGTGTACGGGGACGTCAGCTACCCGAACGCCGAGCAGCAGGACTTTCCCCTTCTCAGGCCGAACGGCCTGCCGCTCTACAACTTCGGCTGCTTCGTCGACGACCTCACCATGCGCATCACGCTGGTGAGCCGCGGAGACGACCACCTCGTCAACACGCCTCAGCAGCTCCTCCTCTACCGCGCTTGGCACCGTATCGACCCGGGCGCCGAGGTGCCGCGCTTCGCGCACTTGCCCATCGTGCTCGGCCCCGACGGCAAGCGCTTCAGCAAGCGCCATGGCGCCGCTGCGGTGCTCGAGTATCGGGAGAAGGGGTACCTGCCGGACGCGGTGCTGAACTACCTGGCGCGGCTCGGCTGGTCCCACGGGGACGAGGAGATCTTCACCAAGGAGGAGCTCATCGCGAAGTTCCGGTGG
>JBCCAW010000702.1:0-2795 GCA_039814655.1 Myxococcota bacterium
CCATGCCCATCTTGGCTTTGAGGGCGGCGAGCTCGGAGTCGGCGCCGGTGTCGGCCTCGAGGTTCGAGAACTGGTTCTCGAGGTCGAGCCCGGCCATGTCCTCGGAGAGCTCGGCTTGCGCCTCGACCTCGGCCTCCGCCTCGAGCTGGTCGATCTTCGTCGCCATGCGGTCGAAGGTGTCGAAGGCGCTCGTGTCCGAGAGACCGCTCATGGTCTCCTGGATGCTCTTCATGGCCTCGGCGCGGCGCTTGCGGGCGACCAGCACGTTCTTCTTGCGCTTGGCCTCCTCGATCTTGTTGTTGAGGGCCCGTAGCGCCGTCTTCAGCTGACCGGCGGCCTGGTTCTGCTTCTCCCACTGGTCCTTGAACTGGGCGGCGAGCTGGTCGTGCTCCTTCTTCCGGAGCAGCGCCTCCTTGGCCAGCGCGTCGTCGCCGGCGCGGACGGCCATCATGGCCTTCTTCTCCCACTCCTCGGCGACGGCCTTCTGGTTGTTGTACTGCTTCTGCAGCCGCTTTTCGTCGGCGATGGCGACGGCGACTTGCTTCTTCGCCTCCACCAGCTGCTGGTTCATGTCCAGGATGACCTGGTTCAGCATCTTCTCGGGGTCTTCCGACTTGCTGATCAGGTCGTTCAAGTTGCTCTTGATGAGCTGCGCCAGGCGTCCGAAGAACCCCATGGTGATCGCCTCCCGGCCTCAGGCCGTTGCGCCGGCGCGGTAGCCGGCGAGGGTCTCGTAGTGGTTGGTGAGGGCGAGGCTGATCTCGTCGATGCTCCCCTGGAACTCGTTGTAGTCGAGCTCCTCGAGGAGGTGCCCGGCCGTGAGGACCACGGAGCCGTCCGAGAGGCCGTAGCTCGCATGCACGAGCTCGCTCGCGTTGAGCTCGAGGAGCCGCTCGTAGAGCTCGGCCTTGCGGTCGACGCTCGCGGTCTCGAGCACCTTCACGCGCAGGAGACAGAGCGGCGCGCTCACGCTGACGACGATGGCGCCGGTCTCGTCCTCCGGCAGCGTCGTCTCGCGGACCAGCCAGGTGGCGCCGTCTTCGCTCTCGCCGTCGCCGATGGTTTTGTAGCTGAGGCTCGACCTCAGCAGGTAGGACTCGATGTCTTCGCGCGTCGCCATGTGCCTCGCCCTGCCAGCCTTGGGGCCGGCGTCCGCGAGGCTAGCAAAGAACCCCGCGCTGCGAAGAGGGCCTTCGCATGCCGGCCTCGTCTCTACGCGCCGGCGCCGGCCGGGATTTCGCCCCGGGCCGAAAAAGGCGCTCAGTCGTCGTCGCCGGTCGCGCTGGCCAGCTTGCGGGTCCAGAGCACGGCGTCCTTGCGCTCGCCCTGGTACTTCACGCCCTGGGCGAGCAGCCCCGTCTTCCGGTAGCCGGCCGCCACGAAGGCCGTCGCGGCGAGCTCGTGGTCGATGGGCGCGAAGCTGAAGGCACTCACGATGCCGCGCTCCTGGAGCACGTCGCCCGCGTGGCGGAGGCCCGCCACGAGGCAGCGCACGTCGTCGTCGTTCTCCGGCGCCCGGAGCACCTCCATGAGCGAGTGACCGAAGCAGTCCTGGAACTCCGTCGAGACGTAGTTCTTCGGCGCCTTCTTGTAGCTGGCCTCGAAGTAGAAGCGCGCGGCGTCGCGGCCGAAGGCGTCGAAGCTCCCGAGGCCTTGGCCCTTGCGCCAGACCTGGTCCCGCGCCTTGAGCGCCGTCGCTTCGTCACACTCGGCGGCGCTCGCGCCCTTGATCTTGTCCGGGACGTCGGCGGCGGCCTTCTTCGCCCGGTTGATGATCCGGTCCGTGAGGCGCACGGCCTTGTCGTCGACCTCCACGGAGGCCGTTCGGTCGCCGATCACGCAGCCGCAGAGGTGCCCGTCGCTTCGCTTGTAGAAGCCCGGGATGGTGCCCTCGCGGACGAAGCCCACCTTGGTCCAGGACGAGACCTCGTCCTTCTCGACCAGCGTGATGACCTTCGCCACACCTTCCTTCTGCGCCACCGACTGGATGAAGAGGCGCTTGGCCGGCAGAGCGCCGGCGCGGAAGTCGATGACACGCACGAAGTCCGTCCGCCGGTTCAGAATCAGGCAGAGGTACGCGCTGTCGCTGCGGAAATAGAGCTCCTCGACGGGAGCCGGGGCCTTCGCTTTGGCTTTCGCCTTCGCCTTCGCCATGAGGGAGTGAGTATCTCTCGGTGGGGGCGGGTCGCCTTCGCGACTACCCGAATGAAATCGGAGGTTTCGCCCGAAAGGGCGCAGCACGCTAGCCCCGAGGCATGGGGCTGTCAACGCGGCCGCTGGGCGGGAGCATGGCGTTTACGGCTTGGCGTCCTCGAACGCCAGGTCCGCGGCCTCTTCGAGCTCGCGGAAGCCGGCGCCGTAGGGCAGGACGGCGCGGCCCACGACGAAGCTCGGCGTCACGCGGAGTCCCAGGCGCTCGGCCTCGCGTCGATCGGCGCCCACGCGACCTCGGAAGCGCCCGTCGGCGAGGGCGGCGGCGACCGGCGCCTCGAGCGCCGGGTCGACGGCTGCGGCGAGGGCGACCAGCGCCGCGTCGTCCAGCGACGGTGGCGCCGTACGCAGCGCGGCGAGATAGGCCGCGTGCGCCGTCTCGCCGCCGGCGTCGAAGGTGGCCAGGCGCGCCTCCGCCGCGCGGACGGCCGAGGGATGAATCGCGAGCGGGTAGGCCCGGTAGACCACCTGGAGCTCGTCGCCGAAGCCTCGGCGGAGCCGCTCGAGGTCCGGCGCCAGGGCGCCGCATCCCACGCAGGGGTGGTCGACGAACACGTGAAGGGTGATCGGCGCGCCCTCGGGGC
>JBCCAW010000621.1:0-3456 GCA_039814655.1 Myxococcota bacterium
CTTCCGCGAGGCGCTCCAGGTCGTCACCCTCGAAGAAGACCCCGTCGAATACGCGATGCTGCAGAACAACCTGGGCAACGCGCTCCAGGCCATGCGCTCGTCGCACCCGCTCGAGAACCTCGCCCGGGCCGTCGACGCCTACGACGAGGCGCTGAAGGTGCGCACGGCGCACGACATGCCCATGGAGCACGCGAACACGCTCGTGAACCGGGCCAACGCGCTCATGAACCTGCCCGACGGATACTCGACCGACGAGCCCAAGGACGCGCTCAACATCGCAAACCTCGGCGCGGCCTGCGACCACCTGCGCAAGGCCCGGACGCTCTTTCACGCCGGTGGCTACGCGGACCGGGCGAACATGGTGGCGCAGCTCCTCGGCGAGCTCGAGCGCGAGCTGCTCCAGGTGGGCGCGCTGGAAGGCGGCGGCGAAGGCGGCCGGAACGAGGAGCCCGCGGACATGGCGGCGGAGGCCGAGGAATGACCGCAGGCGCGGTCTCGAATGGAGCTCCCCCGCCGGGCGCGGCGCAGCCGGCGAAGAGCGCGGCCAGCGCGGCGTCCGGCGAACGGGATTTTCCGACCCTCGCTCGGGACCTCGACCGGCTGGAGAGCGTCGTCGAAGGCTGGGAACCCGAAGCCCGTGCCACGGTCGCGGCGCTCCAGGGAACCGTTGAGGAGATCCTCCTCGGGGCGCTAAAGCGCCTCATCCGCCAGGTGAAGGACCAGCCCGGGGGCCTCGAGGCGCTACGGGCGAGCCTCGAGGACGACTGGATCCGCACCGTGCTCCAGGTGCACGGCATGCTCCGCGCGCCGGAGCCGACCCGAGAAGACCGGGTCCGGAGCGCTCTCGAAAGCGTGCGCCCCATGCTCGAAAGCCACGGCGGGGACGTCGAGCTCGTCGCCGTCCGCGACGACGAGGTCGAGGTGAAGCTCCTCGGGAGCTGCGACGGCTGCTCCCAGTCGAGCGTGACGGTGAAGCTGGGCATCGAGACAGCCGTGCGCGACGCGCTCCCGGAGATCGAACGCGTCGTCGTTCGCGAGGGTGCGCTGAGCACGCGAACGAACGACCCGTCGGCCGGAACGAACGGACAGCCGGGCAGCAAGGCCGAACGTTCATCCGGGCTCGTGGCGACCAGCGCGCTCACGAAGAAGATCCAGTCGCCCTTCGCGGGCACCTGGGAGGACGCTGGCCCCGCGGCGGCGGTCCCCGTGGGCGACATCCTGGCCGTGGACCTCGAGGCCCTCAGCGTGCTCCTGACGAAGCTGCCGAGCGGCGAAGTGCGCGCCTACCCCAACGCCTGCACGCACCTCGGCATGCCCCTCGACACGGGCACCGTGGAGACCGGCGCGGAAGGCCCGGAGCTCGTCTGCCGCTACCACGGCTTCCGCTACAAGCTCGCCGACGGTGAATGCCTGAGCGCGCCGGAGGTAGCGCTTCCGCGCTACGCGGCGCGCGTCGAAGGGGGCCGCGTGCGCGTGCGCGTCGCAGCTGGAGCAAGCGCATGACCAAGCGCGGCACGCCCGCAGCGACGCTCCCGAGGCCCTCTACACGGGAGGCGAAGCCCGCGATCCGCGTCTCGCTCCGCGCGCCGCTCGGGCCGACGGGGCCCGCGCATACGTCCCGGCCGCCGGAAGGCCCGCTGGGCCGGCCGCTCTTGGACCGGCGCGGCGCTCAGGTGATTCTCGGGGGGGCGGACCCGCTGGCGAGCCTGCCCTTCGCGCCGCCTCTGGCGCCGGCGCCGCTGCCCGGCCCGGGCGGCGCCCCCGCGGAGCCGCCCATGAGCGTGGCGCTCGTGGAGCCCACGGCGAGCTCGCTCTTTGGCCCCCGGGGCGCGCATCTCTTCGGCGACGAGGGGCCCTTGCTGGTGGCCGACACGGGACACCACCGCGTGCTCGGGTGGCACCGGCGACCGACGGAAGACGGCCAGCCCGCGGACTTCCTGCTGGGCCAGCCCGACTACGGCACGGAAGCGCGCAACGCCGGCGGCGACACCAGCGCGCTCACCATGAACGTGCCCACGGGCGTCGGCCCCTTTGGGGAGCGCGGCCTCTACGTCTGCGACGCCTGGAACTCGCGCGTACTCGTGTGGTTCGAGCGGCCGACCGCGAGCGGCGTGCCGGCCGACATGGTGCTCGGGCAGGCGGACTTCACGGGCGATCTCCCGAACCGCGGCGGCACCGCGGACGCCTGCGGTCCCGAGACCATGCACTGGCCTTTCCAAGCCATGCAGGTGGGTGAACGCTTCGTCGTCGCCGACACGGGCAACCGGCGCCTGCTCATCTGGGACCGGCTGCCGACGCGGAGCGGTCAGCCGGCGGACCGGGTGCTGGGCCAGCCGAGCGCGAGCGAGCGCCACGACAACGGCGGAGACGACGCGGACGCCTGCTCCTTCCGCTGGCCCCACGACCTGGCGCTCTACGGCGACGACCTCGTCGTCGCGGACGCGGGCAACAACCGGCTGATGATCTGGGACGGCTTCCCGGCGGCAGGCAAGACCCCCGCGCGGCTGATCCTAGGGCAGGCCGACGCCGTCGGCGTCGACCACAACCAGGGCAGCTACTGGCCGACGCCGAAGGCGCTGAACATGCCCTATTGCGTCGCCACGCTGGGCCCGTGGATCGTGGCCGGCGACACGGCGAGCTCGCGCCTCGTGGGCTTCCGCGATCCCGAAGCGAGCGGCGTCGCGGCCGTGGGGCTGAGTGGCCAGGAGCACTTCCGGGCCAAGGGCGACAACCGCTGGGGCGTGACCACGCGGGATTCGCTCTGCTGGCCTTACGGCCTTCAGCTCACGGGCCAGCTCGCCGTGGTCGTCGACACGGGCAACCACCGCGTGCTGCTCTGGCCCCTCGCCGAGGGCCTCATGCCTCACGACGCCCCCATCGAGGCCGAGGCGTAGGCGCGCGATGGGTGAGCAGCTCCGATTCAGTGGCACCGTGCAGGGCGTGGGCTTTCGGCCCACCGTCGCCCGCGTCGCGCGTCGCCTCGGGCTCCGGGGCAGCGTGCACAACGACGGCGAGGGCGTGACCGTCACCCTCGCCGGCGGCGCCGACGGCTTTCTCGAGGCGCTCATGGCCGAGCTCCCGCCGCTGGCCGAGGTGCGTCAGGTGCGCCGGGCACCGGTGCCCGCCCACGCGCTGACGGGTCTCGACGGCTTCGTCATCGACACGAGCGTCCCCGGCGCCCCGGCGGCGGCCGTCGCGCCGGATGCGGCCCTTTGCGACGTTTGCCGGGCCGAAGTGCGCGACCCCTTCGCGCGGCGCTACCGCTACCCCTTCGCGAGCTGCACGCACTGCGGGCCGCGCTTCAGCGTGGTGCAGCAGATCCCCTACGACCGCGCCTCCACGACGCTCGCGGAGTTCCCGCTCTGCCCGGCCTGCAGCGCCGAGTTCGACGACGAGGCGTCGCGGCACTTTCACGCGCAGACCACCGCCTGCCACGTGTGCGGCCCGACGGCGCGC
>JBCCAW010000333.1:0-6605 GCA_039814655.1 Myxococcota bacterium
CTGCTCCTCCTCGAAGATGTGGTCGATGTACTCGCCGACGCTCGCCACCGACGTTCTGCGCGACGCCGCGCTCTTCGACGTCGCCAGCTCCTTCTCTCCCGTCGTGCTCCTCCTGTGGCGCCAAGCTCGACGCGATGGGTCAGCGCGAGCTGACGGCCGAAGAGCGGGAGGCGCGGAAGTATCAGCAGGACACCTTCGAGTGGAAGTGGGTGGGAATCGCCTTCGGCATCTACCTGACGCTCCAGGCCATCGCGCTCGTGGCGCTTCCCATGGTCATCGACGCCTACGACCCGCAGGGGCTGCCGGGGCTGCTCATCAGCGCCGGCGTTTGGTTCGTGGGCGGCGCCATCGTGGGCTGGCTCTCGCCGGGCAAGACCTTCTTCGAGCCCGCCGTCGGCGCGCTCATCGCGACCATCCCCACGCTCTGGTACGTCGACTCCATCAGCGACGTGCACAAGACGTCGCTGCTCGCGCTCGTGACCATGGGCATCATCGGCGTGATGCTCACGCTCTTGGCGGGCTTCATCGGCGAGAAGATCCAGATGAGCACGCGCGGCCACGACTGACGTCTCGCCCATGCACGCACGTCGTTTTCGCGTCCTCGCTCTCGCTCTGCCCGTGCTGCTGGGCTGCGAGATCGACCCCTTCCAGTTCGGCGGGGGCGGGCTGGACATGTTCGTGCTCCCGGATGCGAGCCCGGACCTGGGTCCGCGCCCGGACTTCGGTCCCCCGGACCTGGGCCCGGACCTGCCGCCGGTTCCCTGCGCCACGGTGACCTGCACCGCCGGTCAGGAGTGCATCGACGACGAGTGCGTGGACCGCACCTGCGAGGACTGCAGCGACACCGAGCGCTGCGAAGCGCCGCCGACGGGCAGCGGCGTCATCTGCACGGACAACCGCTGCACCGACGACGTCGCCTGCCCCGAGGACCGCTTCTGCGGGCCCGCCGGCCTCTGCGAAGAGGACACGTGCGTCCCCGGCACGCGCGCCTGCAACACGAGCGGTGACATCGAAGAGTGCCCGCCCAATGGCTCGGCCACGGCCGTGCGCCTGGTCTGCGCCGGGAGCGGCGGCTTCGACGGGAGCTGCCGAGAGAGCGCCGGCGAGGTCTTCTGTGGCTGCCGGGACGATTGGGACTGCCCGCCGAACACCGAGTGCGTCGTGGACCGCTGCGTGGGGACCGGGCAGCCGCCCACCTGCCTCTTGCCGCCGGCGGACATCACGAGTGTGCTCCCGAGCCCCGAGCCGGGTTTCCCCTGGGGCGGAGAAGACGACGACCGCGACGCCGACGGAAGCCCCTTCCCCGCCTCGAGCCAGGTCGTGGTGACGCCCATCGTCATCAACCTCGACGACGACAACGACGACGGCCGCATCGACGAGCGCGACATCCCGGAGATCGTCTTCATGACCTTCTGCGGGACCATCAGCGGCGGCGCGCGCTTTCAGCAGCACGGCATTCTCCGCGCCGTGCACGGCGGCGGCCCGGACCGGGGCCAGGACTACTTCGCAACCTGCGACAACACCCACTGGCTCGAGGGCGATGACCCGGCGAGCGTGTCTTGCAGCTGCGAGGATGGCGACCTCGACCCGACGAGCACGCTGGCCGCCGGCGACCTCGACGGCGACGGCGTGCCCGAGATCGTCGTGGCCGGCGAGAGCAACGCCATCCGCATCTTCGACAACCGGGGCCTCCCGCTCGCGGAGAGCAGCGGCGGCCAGCTCGCCGGCGACAACCAGGCGCTGGTGCTCACGAACGTCGACGGGCGCGGCAACGCCGAGATCATCAGCGGGCGCCGGGTCTTCCAGGTGCTCAAGGACCCGGCGGACGGGAGCTGGAGCTTCGGCGACCGCTGGCTCGGTACGCCGAGCTTGTCCACGGGACGCAACGGCCAGGGCCCCATCAGCTGCGTCGCGGATCTGACCGGCGACGGGCTCCAGGACGTGGTCGCGGGCACCACGCTCTACCGCTTCCCGGCGAACCCCGCGGGCTTCGAGCGCCAGTCCGAGTGCACGGGAAGCGAGAGCGGTGACCAGGCCGCGTGGTGCCGCGGCGAGCTCCCCGTCGCGTGGAACGCCGACGACGTCAACGGCGAGAGCATCACGGAAAACGGCTTCTGCGCCGTGGCCGACGTCTGGGGTGCGCGCGACGACGTCCGCCCCGGCCCCGGCAACCCGCTCGACCGCGTGCCTGAGGTCGTGGTGGTCAACGACGGGCGGCTCCAGGTCTTCCGCGGCGCGACGGGCGCGCTGCTCCTGAACGAGGATTTCGACCGCAACGGCGGCGCGCCCAACGTGGACGACTTCGACGGCGACGGGTTCCCGGAGATCGGCACGGCCTTCGAAGAGGCCTACCTCGCCTTCGACCTCCAGGAGCCGAGCGCCGCCTGCCCGGCCTGGCCGAACGCCTACGACGAGCTCGTGGACCTGGACCCGCTCGCAGACCCGCTCCAGGGCAACCCCGCGCGGACGCCGCCGGACATGGCGTGCATGGCCGCCGCCGACTGCGGCGACCCGGCGCAGTTCGCCTGCAGCACGGACGGGCGCTGCGTGTGCCTCCACAACGGCTGGGAGCGGGTGACGCAGGACGACTCAAGCCGCGTCACCGGGTCGAGCGTCTTCGACTTCAACGGCGATGGCGCGGCCGAGGTCATCTACAACGACGAGTGCTACTTCCGCATCTACCGGGGCCTCGACGGCGACGTGATCTTCCGCGAGCCCAGCGAGAGCCGTACGCGTACGGAAAACCCCGTCGTGGCCGACGTGGATAGCGACGGGAACGCGGAGATCGTGTTCGCGGTCTCCAACGAATCGAACTTCTGCACGAACCGCGGCCGGGGTCTTTTGCCCGTGGACGGCGACGACAGCTTCGCGTTCAACAACGGCCTCGAGGTCTGGGGCGAGCCGAGCGACCTCTGGGTGAGTGCCCGGCGCATCTACAACCAGCACGCCTACGGCGTCACCAACGTCTACGAAGGAGGCGGCCTGCCGGTCGTGCCCCAGGGCGGCTGGGAAGGGGACTTCGGCGGCCGGGAGTACAACACCTACCGGAGCCAGCCCCGGAGCCCCTTCGGCATCGCGCCGGACCTCCAGGTCGCGGCGGTGCAGTTCTCGAGCCCCGACGCGGCCTGCGGCGAGCTCACCGGCACGCTCGATGTGGTGGCCCGCGTGGTGAACGCCGGGGACCTTCGCGTCGGCGCCGACGTGCCCGTGTCGCTGGTGGGCACGTGGAGCGGCCCGGCGCTCACGGAGCCGCTTCGGGACACGGCCGGCATGGAGCTTCGCCTCACGCTCGGCACCGTGCTCGAGGCGCGGAGCGAGCGCTTTCTGAGCTTCCGCTACGACCCGGCGAACAACGGCCGGAGCGACTTGCCGGACACCGTCGAAGTGATCATCGACCCCGACGGCGCCGAACGCGAGTGCGACGAAACGAACAACCGGCTCGTCGCCCCGGTGGCCGGCGCCGTGGGCCTTCCGGACCTGCGCGTCGAGCTCGGGACCTCCGAGGGTCCCTGCCCGGACAAGACCTTCGAGGTCGTGGTCTTCAACGACGGCACGGCGGCCGCTTCGGACATCGTCTTGCGCTTCTTCGCCGGAGACCCGGCGGCCGGCGGCACGCCCTTCCACGACGAACTCGTGCCGGGACCGGTCCCCGCCGGTGGCGAGCTCCGCCTCAGCGTGGAGACCCTGTTCCCGGCGGTGCGCGCGCGCCCCTTCGTCATCGTCGACGCCCTCGGCGAGGTCGAGGAGTGCAACGACGGCAACAACACGGACGCGAGCGAAGAGCTCGTCGACTGCAGCATCATCCTGATCTGATCGGGTGATCTGATCGGGCGCTCAGATGCGCAGGCGGACGGCAAAGGCCGGGGTGAGCACGACGCCTCCCCGGTTGAGGCGCACGTCCCCGTGGCTCCCCCACCAGCGCTCGTAGGCCACGGTCAGCTCGGCGAGCACGTGAAGGCGCCGGAAGCCCAGGCCGAGGCCCAGGAGCGCGCCGGCCTTCAGGCCGACGGCCGTCGCGTCCGCGTCCTGGCCCTCCTGCGCGAAGCGGCCCCGCACGCCTTCCACGCCAAGGCGCGGCCCCACCCACGCCTCGTAGAGTCCGCTCACCTCCACGGTGCGGAGCAGGGGCACGTCGAGGCCGAAGCGCGCGCCGCGGCCCGCCCCGTCGTCGTCGGGAATCCAGCCCGCGTAGGGCGCCGCGCCGACGAGCCAGGCCCATCGCGTGCTGGCGGGCGTGGGATCGAGCTCGTGGTGCACGGCGAAGCGCAGCGTCGTGCCCGCGAGGAGCAGCTGCGCGTCCCAGCCTCCGGGGAGCCCAGCGCGCCCCAGGGCCACCGGCGCGACGCCTCCCCGCTCGGCGGCCTCGCGGAAGCGGCTGCCGGCCAGCGCGACGTCCCGAAGCGCACCGGTCGGGAGCCGGGCCGCGGCGCCGAGCGCCAGGTCCCCGCGATGCACCGGCGTCGTGCTGCCGCCGCTCAGCGCCGGGAGCGCCGCGGCGCAGCCCGCGAACGAGAGCCACAGGAGGGCGAAGACGGCCCTCATGCGCGCACCGGGCCGCCGGCCCAGGCCGGGACCTCCGGCGCCGCGCCGAGGAGCGGCGTGAGGTCTGCGCCGGAGAGCGTGTGCCAGTAGAGAACGCGCTGGCCTTCTCCGTGGCGGCGGAGCGCGGCGGCGAAGGCCCGCGCCGTGTACGTCGTGTCGACGACCAGCCCCAGCTCCGCCGCGCGCGCCTGCGCCTCCTCCGCCACGACGCTAGGCTCCCCATAGCCCGGGGCGAAGAAGCGGCTGTCGACGGCCACGCTCCGGCGTACCGCGGCTTCCACGGCGGGGAAGGACGCATCCATGGCGCGGAGGCGCGCGATGACGCGCTGGGCGAGCTGGACCACACGACGCCGGTGCGCCACGGCACGCGGCGTCACGCGCACCCCCACGAGCGGCACGGTGAGCCCCGCCGCCGCGAAGCCCACGGCGAGACCCGCCAGGGTGCCGCCGCTTCCGAGAGCGACCACGAGCACGTCGGACTCAGGGACCTCACGGGCCTGAATCTGCCCCGCGAGCTCGAGCCCCGCTTCCACGTAGCCCAGCGCTCCCGTCGGCGAGCTCCCACCGAAAGGGATGCGGTAGGGCTTCTCGCCCCGGGCGCGCAGCGCCGCCTGTACGCGCAGAAGCTCGGCGGGCACGAGGGGCCCGCGCCGCACCGGGTGGAAACGCGCGCCGAGGCCGAGGCCCGCACGGAGGTTCTCGTCGACGTGCAGCGTGCGGCGCTGCGGCGCGACCACGGCGTGCACCGCGTAGCCCCAGCGGCTGCCGTAGATCGCGGTGGCGAGCACGTGATGCGAGCCCCAGGCGCCGGCGGTGAGCAGCACGGAGGCGCCCCGGCGCCGGGCGTCTCCAAGGAGGAACTCGAGCTTCCGCACCTTGTTGCCGCCGTAGGCGCTCGCGCTCCGATCGTCGCGCTTCGCGTAGAGCGGTCCGCCCGGCAGCGCGAGGGTCTCCACCGGCGTCGCGCGGACCAGCGGGACATGAGGAACCATGGAGAGGCGCGGGAAGCGTGTGCCGAGCAGGGTCATGGCTCGCTGGACCGCTTGGGCTCGCCCTCGTCCTCGCTCCGTGCCGTGCCGCGCGCGGAGCCGTCGCGCCCCGGCAGTGACTTCCGCGGCGGCGAGATGGAACTTCGCGGTGCCGGGGTGGAGCCACGACGAAGGGCTCCCGCCGCCGGCACGTCTTCCGCCGGGCGCGCCAGAAAGCGAAGGCGCTCTTCGACGCGCTCGAGGAGGTCGCCCTCGAAGCGCCCGCCAAAGGCCGGGTCGAGCAGCCGCGCGCGCACGCGCCAGCGGTAGGGATGCTCCGGGTCCCGGAGCAAGGTCGGCAGCACGCCGGGGTAGGACCAGGGCGAGGACAGCACCGCGTCCCGGAGCGCCGCGCGCACGCGCTCGGCGTCCGGCAGACCGTCGCCGTCGCCGTCGGCGCCGGCCAGCCCCTCGGGCACCACGAGCACGACCTCCTGCTCGCGTTCTTTCGTGACGTCCGCGGTGACCGGTGCGGCGAGCAGCTTTCGGTTGGGGACGCTCACGCGCTGCCCGCGCGCGTCCCGGAGCAGCACGGCGCGGGCCGAGATGCCCTCGACCTGCCCGGCGAAGCCCTCCCCGGTGACCCACATGCCCTTCCGGACGCGCCGCTCGAACACGAGTACGAGGCCCGCCACCAGGTCCGGCAAGAGATCCCGCGCGGACCAGCCCAGGGCCACGGCAAAGCCGCCGAAGGCCAGCAGGAGCACGGGGCTGGCGCGGGGAGGCAGCGCGCGGGTCAGGAAGGCGAGCGCGAAGAAGACCGCGCCGAGGCGCACCAGGAGATGCAGCCCCGCGAGCGTCGTCGGCAGGACGCCCGTCGGCGCGAGCTCGTCTCGGGCGCGCCGCAGAAAGACGGCGAAGGCCACGGCGGCGACCAGTCCGAGCAGCAGCAGCGTAAGCGCTTCCGGGGAACGGTCCGTGCCGAAGATCTCGGCCAGCGTGTCGAGCTCCCCCAGGAGCGACGTTCCCTCCGGAACGCGCACGACCACCCGCTCGGGCATGCGCGGGAGGGCCGTGATCGCCGGCGCCGCGGGC
>JBCCAW010000784.1:0-2127 GCA_039814655.1 Myxococcota bacterium
CGGGATCAGACCGGCCTCAAAGAACACGTAGAACAGGATCAGATCGAGCGCACAGAAAACGCCAATCATCAGCGTCTCAAGCACCAGAAACGCGATCATGTAATCCTTGGTCCGGTGCGTGACGTCCCAGCAGGACAAGACAACCAGCGGCATCAGGAAAGTGGTCAGCATCACTAAGAGAATGCTGATCCCATCGACGCCCATCTTATAGGTCAGCCCGCCCAGCCACTCGGCCTCTTCGACGAACTGAAAGCCCGTGTTCTGCGGGTCAAACCCTGTGAGCAAAAAGATTGAGGCCCACGGTGCACGGCTGATGGCGCAGCCAGCACGGCGGCACGGCGACGAAGTCACCCAGCCCGCGCACCGGGGTGACGCCGGCGAGGAGACGAGCTGGGAGCGCTTCAAGGCGAACGTACGGACCATCGGCGGCGCCGTGCTCCTGGCGGTCTTCATCCGCATCGTGCTCTTCGAGGCCTTCGAGATCGATGGGCCCTCCATGCAGCCGACACTGCTCCACGGGGACCGGGTCGTCGTCGCGAAGATGCTCTACGGGCTCTTTCTGCCGCAGACGGACGTGGCCACGCTCACCTGGGGGGCGCCGCACCCCGGGGACGTGGTCATCGTGCACAGCCCCGTAGACAACATCGACATCGTCAAGCGCGTCATCGCCACCGAAGGGCAGCAGGTCGAGTTGCGCGGCGGACGCCTCATCGTGGATGGCGTCGCCCTGCCCTATCGGCGCGTGCGCTCCTGCCGCCCGGAGGAGCAGAAAGACCCGGAGCTCCAGTTCGCGCCGGAGTGCGACGTGTACGAGGAGCGCCTCGGCGAGCTCAGCTACCTCGTGAGCCACCACCCGGAGTACGACCTGAACATCTCGCCGCAAACCGTGCCCCCGGGGCACGTGTTCATCCGCGGCGACCATCGGGACCAGTCGAACGACAGCACCAACGCGCTCATGGGCCCGGTTCCCGTGGAGCGCATCAAGGGCCGGGCCCTCTTCATCTACCTGAGCAGCGACGCGAGCCGCTCCACCGGCGCCTTCGACTTCCGCTGGGACCGGTTCCTCGACGCGGTGCGGTGACGGCGGTGCGGTGACGGCGGTGCGGTGACGGCGGTGCGGTGCTAAGTCCCGGCTGCCCATGACGACCCGCCGCGAGCTCCGAGACGCCATTCACGAGCGCATGTCCGCGGAGTCCGGGACGCTGATGCGCGAGTCGCCGGAGAAGGTCGCGTGGCTCTACCCGAGCCCCTATGCGGCCGGCATGAGCTCCCTCGGCTATCAGACGCTCTACCGCAGCATCCACGCGCATGGACGCGCCGCGCACCGCGCCTTTTTGCCCGATGACGTCGACGGCTGGCGCCAGAGCCGGGTCCCGCTCTTCACCTACGAGGGGGACCGGCCCGTGTCCGACTATCCGGTCGTGGCCCTCAGCGTGGCCTACGAGCTGGAGATCGCCGGGCTCATCGATGCCCTCGAGCTCGCGGGCATTCCCCCGCTCGCCGAGGACCGGGACGGTCGCCACCCCTTCATCCTCGCCGGCGGGCCGTTGACCTTTTCGAACCCGCTTCCCCTCGCGCCCTACGTGGACGCGGTGCTCATGGGCGAGGCCGACGGGACCTTGAACGACGCCCTCGACGTGCTCTTCGCGACGCGCTCCAAGGACGACGCGCTGGACGCCCTCGGCGGTATTCCGAGCTGCTGGCGCCCGAGCCGCGATGGCGACGCCATGCCGCCCGTCGCCCGGGCGGATGACGAGGGGCTGCCGGCCTACTCGCAGATCATCACGCCGGGCACGGAGCTGCGAAACATGTTTCTCATCGAGCCGGAGCGTGGGTGCCACCGCGGCTGCGCCTACTGCGTGATGCGTCGCTCGACGAACGGGGGCATGCGCACGGTCTCCATGGAGCGCCTGCTCTCGCTGGTGCCCGACCGGGCGGAGCGCGTCGGTCTCGTCGGCGCCGCGACCACGGACCACCCGCAGATCGCCGACATCGTCGGCGCCCTGGCCGATACGGGGCGCGACGTGGGGCTGAGCTCGCTTCGCGCCGACCGGCTCAACGACCGGCTGCTCTCGGCGCTGCGCCGGGGCGGCCAAACGGTGCTCACGACGGCGAGCGACGGCGCGA
>JBCCAW010000836.1:0-1752 GCA_039814655.1 Myxococcota bacterium
ACGTGGAGACCGGCGAGGAGAAGCGCCTCGAGCACCGCTACCTGGATCTCCGGCGCCCGCTGCTGCAGCGGAACCTCCGGCTCCGGAGCAAGCTGAACCAGGAGACGCGGGGCTACTTTCACGAGCATGGGTTTCTCGAGGTCGAGACGCCCTTTCTCGTGAAGTACACGCCCGGCGGCGCGCGGAACTTCCTGGTGCCCGCGCGCCTTTACCCGGCGAGCTTTTACGCGCTGGCGGAGAGCCCGCAGCTCTACAAGCAGCTGCTCATGGTCGCGGGCTTCGACCGCTACTTCCAGCTCGTGCGCTGCTTCCGCGACGAGGACTTGCGCATCGATCGCCAGCCGGAGTTCACGCAGATCGACGTGGAGATGTCCTTCATCAACCAGGAGGACCTCTTCGAGATGCTCGAGGGGCTGGTCTTCCGGCTCTGGAAGGAAGTGCTCGGGGTCGATCTCGGGGAGCGCTACGCGGACGGGGCGTTCCCGCGGCTCCCCTTTGACGAGTCCATGCGCCGCTTCGGCAACGACAAGCCGGACATGCGCTTTGGCCTCGAGCACGTGGACCTGACCGAGCTCGTGGTGGAGCACGGCGGCGGCGGCGTGCCCCTGCTCGAGCCGCTGGCGAAGAAGTTCCAGGACGGCACGTACCGGATGGAGCTGCCGGAGGAGATCGTGAAGGCGATGGTCGTCCCGGCGGAGCATGCGCTCAGCCGGAAGCAGACCGACGAGCTCGAGAAGCACGCCAAGCAGATGGGCTCGAAGGGCCTCGCGCGGGCCAAGGTCGCGGCCGACGGGGGCTGGACGCAGAGCCCCTTCGCCAAGGTGATCACCGAGGAGCTCCGCCTCGCCATCAACGCGGCCTGCGGCGCGAAGGAGGGCGACCTCATCCTGATGCAGTTTGGGCCGGAAGCGCGGGTGCACACGGTGATGGCGAACCTCCGGCTCCGCCTCGGCAAGCAGCTGGGCATGATTCCCGAGACGGGCACGGCGGCGACGGGAACCGCGGACGACTGGAACCTGCTCTGGGTGGTCGACCCGCCGCTCTTCGAGAAGAACGACGATGGCAGCTTCGCCGCCGCGCACCACGTGTTCACGCGGCCGCACGACGAGGACGTGGACAAGCTCGGGACGGACCCGGGCATGGTGAAGTGCTACCGCTACGACCTGGTGCTGAACGGCTTCGAGATCGCCGGCGGTTCCATTCGTCTCCACGACCCGGCGGTACAGAAGAAGGTCTTCGAGGTCATCGGCCTCGACGAGGAAGAGGGTCGCGACAAGTTCGGCTTCCTCCTCGACGCGCTGAGCTACGGCGCGCCGCCCCACGGCGGCATCGCCTTCGGCATGGACCGGGTGGCGATGCTCGCGGCGCAGACCGAGTCCATTCGCGATGTGATCGCCTTCCCGAAGACCCAGCGCGCAAATGATCTGATGACCGGTGCGCCGGGGCGCGTGGATGCGAAGCAGCTGGCGGAGCTGGGCGTCGCGGTGACGGACGACGATTGAGTTTCCGGCCGAACCGCGCGCGGCGAGACGGCCGACTCCGCCACGTGGAAAACATCATGGATCGCCAGGTCATCCAGCGCATTCTCCGGCACCTCGGTCTCCGCGCGAGCCCGCCGGAGCTGACCCCCGCGCCCCAGCTCGAGCTGGCGGTCGACTGGGGCGCCTGACCGGGCCTGGCGAGCGCCAGAGGACGGCACGGGTGCGTCCAGCGGCCCGAGAGATGGTACGTTCCACTCCGTGAGGCCGCCCC
>JBCCAW010000328.1:0-6704 GCA_039814655.1 Myxococcota bacterium
ACGACACGGCGCCCGGCGTCGGGGCCGCGCCAGAAGAGAGCCCGCAAGCGGCTCCCATGCAGGCCGAGACGACGGTCATCGCTTCGTTTCCATCGCGCGACGACGACGACGCCGCGCAGGACGCCGCCGCGCAGGACGACGCCGCGCAGGACGCCGCCGCAGAGGACGACGCGCCCGAGGGCAACGCGACGGACGCCGACGCTCCCGCGGATTCTCCGGACGCCGAGGCGGAACGGGGTGACGAGCGCGGTGACGACGACGGCGAGGGCGACGCACGGACGGTCACGGCGGCGCACATGGCCTCGCTCGTCTCGCCGGCGCCGCCGGCGCCTGCGTTCGGCGAAGCGGCCGGAGCGAGCGCCGCGGGCAAGGGTTCTCCCGCCGCGCGGCGCAAGCCGACGACGCCGCCGCCGCCGCCGGCGGTGGCGCTCGTGCCTCCCACGAACCCGCCCCCGCAGGTCCGCGACCCCGAGGCCGACGCGCTCCTGGCGGCGCCGACGAACCCGCCGCCCCCCTTCGAGGGCGACTCGGAGCGGCCGATCCCGGGCGTGCCGAAGGCGCCGCGCATGCCTACGGAGAGCATCGTCGTCGACCCGGAGTATCGGCGGGAGAGCGAGCGGCCCGCGCCGGCCTCACTCGCCGCGATGGCGGCCGGGAGCAGCCAGCCGGCCACGCCGAAGGCGCCCTCGGGGCCGATCCTCGAGCCGCCGGAGGAGCCCCTCGAGCTGACGACCGTGCCGCCTTCGGAGGTCCCCCCGGCCCGGAGCCGCTCGCGGGTCCCGGCCATGCTCGTCGCCGGGGTGCTGCTCGTGGGGGCGGGCGTGCTCATCGGGGGACGGCTCGGCGACGACACGCCGCCCGCGCCGGCGGCGACGGCCACGGCGACGACCGCCGAGGACCCGGCGGAAGCGGCGACCGCCCCGGGAGCCGCGGACGCGCCGGAGCCCGGCAACGACGCGACCGAGACCGCGACGGAGCCCGCCGAACCCGAAGCGCCGCGGGAACCGGTGACGCTCACGCTTCGCGGCGTGGGCCCCGGCGACGTGGTCCGCATCGACGGGCTTCGCGTCGCCGTGAGCGAGGCCGGGGAGATCGACTTCCCCGCGGACCCGGAGCGCCACCGGCTCACCGTGGAGCTGCCCGAGGGGGAGACGTGGGAGCGAACGCTCTCGGCGGAGAGCCCGCTCACGCTCATCGTGCGCGACGCGCCGCCGCCCGCGGTCGCCCGGCCCACCATGCGCGTCGCTCCCCGGACGCCGCCGGCGACGACCCGGACGCCGCGGCCGCGCATGGTCGTTCGCGGGCCGACGCCGCGCACCACCGGTCCCATTCGAAGGCCTGGTTTCTGACCCGACGCCAGCCATGAGCGCTACGCCGCCCACCCACGCCAAAGGGCAGATCGCCGAAGCCGAAGAGGCGTTTCGCCAGGGCGACTACGCCCGGGTACGTCGTCTCCTGGACGCCGCGCTCTCCACCGAGCTCGAGGGCGACCTGGCCGACACGGCCCGGGACCTGCGCCGCCGCGTGAGCCTCGACCCCGTCCAGCTCGCGGCGCTGGGCACCTGCCTGATGCTCTTCTTATGGATCGCCTGGACCTACGTCATCTCGCCCTGAGGCTCGCGCTCGGCCTGGCCTTCACGGCCTGCGGCGGCGCATCCAGCGGAGGCGCGACCACGCCCTCGGGTCCCCCGGACGTCGCCGGGCTCTACCCGCTCGCGGAGGGCAACGTCTGGTCCTACGACGCCGTGAGCGACGCCGGCAATCACCTGAGCATTCTTCGCGTCACCTCCGTCGCCGGCGACCGCATCACGCTCGAAAGCGACCGCGTACCCTTCGTGTATGAGCGGCGCCCGGAGGGGCTCTTCTTCCCCGGCGCCAACGTCTGGGTGCTCAAGGCGCCCCTCGCGGTCGGCGCCCGCTGGCCCTCGCGCTCCGGACGCACGGCACGCATCGCCGCCATGGACCTGAGCGTCGAGGTACGCGCCGGCACCTTCACGCGCTGCGTGCGCGTCGAGGAAGACGGTGGGCCCCAAGGCCTGCGCATCGCCACCACCTATTGCCCCGGCGTCGGCCCGGTCCGCATCGAGAGCGAGCTCGCGACGGAGCTCACCGGCGAGACGGTCCGCGTCGTCGCCGAGCTCCTCGGCCACCAGCTCACGGACCCCTGAGCGCCCGGCGCGACGGCGGCCACGGGGCGCCGGTCCACTCGGTGCTAAACAGGCACCCATGAGCGTTCCCTCCATGTTTCGGCCGGACCTCTTCGCCGGCGAAGCCGCTCTCGTCACCGGCGGCGGCACGGGCATTGGCTTTGCCGTGGCCGCAGAGCTCGTCCAGCTCGGCGCCAACGTCGCCATCTGCGGCCGCCGTCCGGAGCCCCTGGCCGACGCGAAGGCCGCCCTCGAGGCGCTCCGGGAGGGCGCGCGGGTTTACGCGGCCCCCTGCGACATCCGCGAGGCGGACGCCGTCGCCGCCTTCTCCGACGCGGCCGCGGAGGACCTCGGCGGCCTTCAGCTGCTCGTGAACAACGCCGGCGGCCAGTTCCCCTCGCCCGCGCAACACCTCTCGCCGCGGGGCTTCGCAGCCGTCGTGCGCAACAACCTCTTCGGCACCTGGAACGTGACCCACGCGGTCGCGACGCGGCACTTCTTCCCGCAAAAGCGCGGCCGCATCGTCAACGTGATCGCGAACATCCGCCGGGGCTTTCCGGGCATGGCGCACACGGGCGCGGCCCGCGCCGGCGTCGAGAACCTCACCAAGACCCTCGCCATCGAATGGAGCCAGTTCGGCGTGCGCGTCAACGCAGTCGCGCCTGGGGTCATCGTGACCACGGGAACCGCCCAGTACCCGCCGGCGCTCCTCGTGCAGGCCCGGCGCGCGAACCCGCTCAAGCGCCTCGGCGGCGCCGAAGAGACCGGCCACCTCATCGTCTACCTGCTCTCACCGCAGGCGGACTACATCACGGGGCAGACGGTCTGCATCGACGGCGGCCAGTCCCTCTGGGGCGAGCAATGGCCCATCCCGGACGAGGGGATCCCGGCCTACCCGCCCTACGAGGTCCCGGACGTCGACGGCTGAGCGCTCGCGAAAACGGCTCGGCCACGTTCTGACCGCGTCATTCGCTCACGGAGCCGGGCTTCACCTTCTCCCCGAAGACGAAGGCGAGGCCGATGCTCAGGAAGTAGAGCACCACCAGCGGCCCGATCATCAGCAGCTGCGACGCGACATCCGGCGGCGTGAGCATGGCGCTGACCACGGCCGCGATGACGACGAACCAGCGCCCGAAGCGCAGGAGCTGCACCCAGTTCACGATGCGCGCCGCGGAAAGAAACGTGAGCACCACGGGGAGCTCGAAGACCACACCGAAGGCGAGCAGCATGCGCGTCGCGAAGGTCAGGTACTCGCCGATCATGATGGTCGGCTTCACCGTGATGTATTCGCTCAGCGAGGTCCCCATGCCGAGCAGGAACTCGAAGGCCAGGGGGAAGACGATGCCGTAGCCGAAGAAGGCGCCGCCGGCGAAGCAGATCGTCGAGAAGAAGATGAAGGGCAGGGCCAGGTACTTCTCGCGCCGATAGAGGCCCGGCGAGATGAAGGCCCAGATCTGCCAAAAGACCCAGGGCGTCGCCGCCAGCAGCCCCACGACCAGGGCGATCTTCAGGTACGCGAGGAAGAACTCCGTGGGGCTCTTGAAGAAGATCTCCGGCTCGCCGAAACCCAGCGTTCCGTAAGCCCGCTTGTAGGGGTCGAGGAGAAAGGCGAGCAGCTCTTCCTTGAAGACCCAGGCGGCGCCGACGCCGGGCAGGATGCCCCAGACCGCGCGCATCAGGCGCACGCGGAGCTCGCCGAGGTGGTCGAAGAAGCCCATCTCGACGTCGTCCTCGGGACCGCCCGGGTCCGAGGACGTGCCGTCCGTGAGCCGCTTGGTCACCGGGCGCCTCCGGAGCCCTCGTCCTCCGAGGGCGCCGCCTCGGGCGCGGCCTCGAAGCCATCTTCCCGCGCCACGGGCGCGCCGAAGTCGTCGTCCGCGGCATCCGCCGTGCGCGCTTCCGCGTCCCGTCGCGCGCTCTCGACGCGCGCTTCCGTCGCGCGCTTGCCCGCCCGCGCGCGCGCATCGAGGAGGTCCACGGCCTCGTGCGGCTGCTCGATGGCCAGGTCCTCGGCGCTCATGCGCCGCGGCGAGGTCTCGGGCGTCGTCGTCACCGGCGCCGCCAGGTCCCGGCGCAGCCCTCGCACGCCGAGGGGATCGTCCTCGCGCAGAAGCTCGTCGATGCCGGACTGCTCACGGAGGTCGCGCGTGGCCTTGCGCAGGTCCCGGACGCCCTTGCCCACGGTCTTCATGAACACGGGCATCTTGCTCGGGCCCACGGCCAAGAGAACCACGAGCGCGATGATCAGCATCTCGCCGGTGCCGATCCCGAACATGCCCGCAGCTTGTAGCCTCGCGCGGCCCTCCGGCAAGGCAAGAGCGCCGGGCGGCCCCGGCGTGAAACGCCCGGGCGAGGTCCCGAGTGGACTCAGGAGTCGCGGGTGAGGCGCTGGAGCCGATGCGCGGCTTCGCTCACGCTACGGACGCGCTGCTCCGAGTCACGCGTCAGCGCCTCGATGCGCGCGGCGGCCTCGAGGGTCTGCTCCGAGCCCCGGGCCTGGCTGCGGTGCGACTCGTGCAGCTCCGAGACCATCTCCGAGATGTTCTCGATGGCCTGGCCGATCTGCCGGCCGCCGCGGGCCTGCTCCTGGCTGGAGCGCTCCACGTGCTGCGTGATGAGGCGCATCTTCTCGGCGCTCTTCATGATGAGCTCGGAGCCGCGCGCCTGCTCCGCCGTGGCCGCCGCGATCTGCTGCACGGTCTCCGCAATGCGCCCGATGGCGTCCGTCACCTGCTTGGAGCCCTTGGCCTGCTCCACCGTCGCCCGGGCGATGGCCCGGACCATGCTCGTGGACTTCTGCGACGATTCGAGGATCTTCTTCAGCGCCCGCTCCGCTTCGGCGCTCACGGTCACGCCGCTGTCGACGGTGCGCGCGCCGCGCTCCACGGCCTGGATGGCGTTGGCGGACTCGGCCTGAATGGTCTTGATGAGCTCCGCGATCTCCTTCGTGGAGGCGCCGGCGCGCTCGGCGAGGTCCTTGATCTCGTCCGCGACGACGGCGAAGCCCTTGCCGTGCTCGCCGGCCTGCGCCGCGATGATGGCCGCGTTCAAGGCGAGCAGGTTCGTCTGCTCGGCCACGTCGTCGATGACGTTCAGGATGTCGCCGATGGCTTCGATGCGGGAGCCGAGGTTCGAGATGACGTCCACGGCCTCGCCGCTCGTCTCCTTGATGCGGTTGATCTCCTCGATGATGCGCAAGATCGACTCGGCGCCGGTCTCCGCGTCCGCGGCCACCTCCTCGGAGAGGCGCGCGGTCTCGTTGGCGTTCGACTGCACCTGGTCGATGGAGACGTCCATCTCGTTCATCGAGGAGCTCGTCTCCTCGGCGGTGAGGCTGAGCGCGTCGACGTTTCGGGCGACCTCCTTGATCGAGTAGGCCATCTCTTCGATGGAGCTGACCGTCTCCCGCACGGACGCCGCGAGGTTCGCCATGTTCTCGGCTACCTCGTCGTTGGTCGCGGTCATCTCGAGGATGCTCGAGCTGCTCTCCTCCGCGCCGCTGGCCAGGGCCTCGACGTGCGCGGCGATGCCCTGCAGCGAGCGGGCCATGTCGCGCATCGACTGGGACGTCTGCTCGACGGCGGCCATCTGCTCGCCGAGGCCTCCGCTCAGCGTCTCCACGTCGGATTGAAGCGCCGAGCCGACATTGGTGACCTCACCGAGCGCCTTCGCGAGCTCGGCCTCGGCCTCCGTGGCGCGCTTCTCCGCCGCGGCCAACGCCTCGTCGTCGGTGCCGCTGCCCAGCGCCTGGACCACCAGAACCAGGCCCACGAGCACACCCAGGGCACCCAGCGCCGCGCCGCCGCCTCCGCCCATGAACGCCGCGGCAGCCCCGGCCCCGACCGCGAGCACCAGCCCGATCAGCGCCCCGGGAGTCGATACGATTTGCTCCATCGCCCCTCCGGCCCATCCGGCCCGAAATCACCCCGGGACCCTACGTGTGTGGAGCCTCAAGGATCAAGTTCGAGGAGAGCGCTTCGAGCTTCGGTGGCGGCCCCGGCGCGGGCAGCGAGGTCCCGGGCCGCCGGGAGCTCCGGCGCCTGGCGAAGGGCCGCCGCCGCATGGGCGCCAGCGCCTGCCGCGTCTCCGGTACCGAGCGCATACCAGCCAGCTACGAGACGCACCGCGGGCTCGCCGGCCCGGCGCCGAAGCAAGGCGCGCACGCGCGGGCCCGCCGCATGCAGGCGCCCTTCAGCGACGAGCACCGCCGCCAGCCGAAGCCGCGCGTGAGGCGCCGTCTCGGCGTGCACCTCGGCGACCTCCAGGTCGGCGAGGGCACCCGCGAAGTCCCCGGCGTTGGCGCGAAGCACGCCGCGCACGAGGCGGCCGTAGGGGTCCGCCGGCGAGGCGGCCAGCACGTCGTCCGCCCGGGCCTTGGCCGCGGCCGGCCGCCCGAGGCGAAGCTCGCACCAGGCCAGGAGCGCGCCCGAGCGCCGCGCGTCCTCGCTCGAGGGGTTCACCAGCGCCAGGACGCGAAAGAGCTGAGCGCGGGGCGCGGCGTAACGCGCGCGGCGCAGCCACACCGCCGCGCGGGTGCGCCGCGCGCCCCCCAGGCCC
>JBCCAW010000761.1:0-2304 GCA_039814655.1 Myxococcota bacterium
CGATATGGTGGGTGGGGCCGCCGCCCCGCACTCGCGGCCACGCGGCCTGGAGGGGCGGACCCCGAGGCCGGGCTGACGCCGGACCACACGGCGGCGTCGGCGCCCATCGTCATCAGCGAGCGGGCCGCCGATGCGCTCATCGCCATCGACCTTGCGATCCCTGCGTCGCCGTCGAGCTCGCCCGGGCTCCTCTTCGAGGCGGGGCAGGGGCGCGGCATCGCGGTGGCGATTGGCGACGGGTCGACGGGCCTCATCTCGCACGCCGCCGGCGACCTGGTCGTGGGCCAGGCGCTCAACGCGACGGTTGGCGTCGCTCTCGTCGTCAGCCTCGCCCCGCTGGCGGGCCAGACGGGCACGTTTCTGGTCCACGTCGACCCGGGCAACATCTGCCGAGCCGCGTGGCGTAGCGGGGGGGTCACCACGTTCCTTGGCTCCGCGCCCTCGACGCTGGGCGTGTGGGTCGACACCGGGTCCGGCAACTGGGGCGCCGCCTCCGGCGCGGCCACTCAGGCGGCCGCGTCCGTGGCCGCCGCAGCCTTCGTCACGGGCGGGCGCCTCTACGAGGTGCAGCCCCTGCCCGCTGGGTTCCCGACGTCATGACCGATTCCGAGAAGACCGACCGCATCAGCCTCACCCCCACGCTGAAGAAGTGGGGGCAGGCGCTGGCCGTCTCGGGGACCGTCCTCGTCGGGGCCATCGGCGGGGCCATGAAGGTCGGCGCGCTGCAGGAGCGGCTGGAGACGCAGGGCTCCCGCCTCGCCGCGCTCGAGTCGCCCGCCGCCGGTATCCGCGCGCGCGGCCGCAGGGGCGAGGCCAACGACGCCGGCGTCGCCGAGGCGCTGCGCGCCCTGCGCGAGCAGCAACGCAGCCTCGTGACGCGGCTGGAGCAGATTCATCCCCGGATGCCGGGGGGAGGGCACTGAGATGAAGTTGAAGTTGGTACTCGAGACGTTGATCCCTCTGCTCGCCGACCTGGCGGGCCCGGCGCTCGCCGTCACCGCGGCGTACGTGGCCCGCCGCGTCGCGCAGCACTTTCGCCTCCAGGAGGACGAGCGCCTCGACGCGGCCATCACGCAGAAGGTGACGGAGGCCATCGCGTATGCGGAGCAGATGGCCCTGCAGCGCGTGAAGGCGAGCGGCTCCCTTCCACCGGGCTCGGACAAGCTCCGTTGGGCGCTGCAATGGGCGCAGCGCGAGCTCGAGGAGTCCGGCATCGTCCACGTCACCGCGGAGCGCCTCGTCGACCTCATCGAATCGCGCCTCGGCGACCCCGACACCCCGGGCTCGGCGGTGGAGGCCATGGAGACGGCGGCGGAGCTCCGCCTCTCGCGCTTCCGTGAGCGGGTCTCCACGGCGTCGGTCGCGCTGCTCGCGGTGCTCCTGGCGGGCGGCTGCGCGGGCCGGGCGGCCCAGGTGCACCTGAAGACGGCGCAGTCCGCGCACGTGGCCATCGAGCTCGCGGCCGACGTCATCGAGGCGACGTGCACCACGGCGCGCGCCGAGCGCGAAGGGCCGGCGTTCGCGGAGCGGTGCCACCGCGCCGTCGAGGGGCAGCACCTCGCCGTCGAAGCGCACACCGCGTGGACGTCGGCCGCCGCCACCGAGGGGCTCGACGGGCCGACGGTGCTCGCAAGGCTCGGCGACCTCATCCGCCTCTACGACGAGCTCCGCGACTTCGCGGCGACGTACGGGCGTGACCTGCCGGAGGTGTTCTGATGCTCGAGACCATCCTGCGCGCCGGCCTCGAGGGGCTCATCCGCGGCATCGAGATCCAGCGCGGCGAGGCCGTGCCCCAGGAGGAGATCGACGCGGCGTTCACGGCGCTGGCTCGCAACCCCCCGCGCAAGGCCCGGCTCCCGGACGACTTCCCGAAGCTTCCGGAGCGGAATGACTGACCTCATCCCGTCGGGGGCGAAGCTCTTCGCCCGTATGGCCCACGGCGTTGATCTCCTCGACGTGGTGGACCTTCTGCCGCGCGGCAAGCCCCGGTGGTCGTCCCGGCGGCCGGGCGGGGCGAAGTCCGTCCGGAACCTCTTCGGCCACCACTCGGGCGCGCTCGGGCGTCCGGGGTTCGCTGGGCTCGTCGCGTCCGCGCGCTTCGTCATCGAGCGCCGCGGCTTCCCGACAGTCGCCTACGCCGCGTGGACGCCGTACGAGGACGTGCGCGACCACGACGGGCGTCGGGTCATGTTCCTCGCGCTGCGGCCCGAGGACCGCGGGTGGCACACCGGCCGCGACGCCAACGACACCGGTGAGGCCGTCGTGCTCCAGGGCAACACGACCGATCGCCCGCTCTCGAAGCAC
>JBCCAW010000267.1:0-7864 GCA_039814655.1 Myxococcota bacterium
CCGAGGACGCGCGCATCGACGACGTACGGCTTCGCTCCCCGGTCCCCGGAGGACCCGACTTCAGCGTCGTCGTCGACAATCCCCTGACGGACAGCATCGGAAACCCGGCGCTTCGCTGGGAGTGGATCGATGAACACCTCATCCCGGCCTACCGCGCCATCGAGGGCGAGCCGTCCATGCGCCGCGACATGCAGGCCTTCGAAGAGGCCGGGGCGGCCACGCGGAGGCGGCGACGGTGAGCGCGGCCGCTTTGAAGGGGCTGCTCGAGCGCATTCAGGGTTCCACATCGCTCCTCGTCTTGCTGGGTCTGAGCGTCGCGCTCGCGCTCGTGCTCGGGCGCTTCTGGTACGTGTTCATCGTGCGCGGCGGCATGCGCCGGGCCCTCGCCGGGCGGCGCATCGTGTTGCTCGCGCTGACGTCGGTGCTGGTCGAGACCGTGGCCGTCTTCTTTTTCTGCGGTGCCGGGCTGCGTTTCCCCTTCTATGTGGGCGCGTTCCTGCTCGTCATGCTGGCCCTGCTGCTCGCGGACCTGCTCGGCGAGCGGGTCCGCGCACGGCGGGCGGCGCTGCGCTACTTCTGAGGCTCCTCAGGCGGTCTCGCCCGCGCCGCCGCTCATGTCGACGCGGTAGAACATGGCGTAGAGCAGGGGCACGACGCCGAGCGTCAGCACGGTGCTGAAGGCGAGGCCGTACATGATGGCGACAGACATGGGCTCCCACATGGCGCCGCCGCCCAGGTAGAGGGGAATGAGCGACGCGATGGTCGTCGCCGTGGTCAGCAGGATGGGCCGCATGCGCCGCTGGGCGGCTTCGATGATGGCCTCGGCCGCCGGCCGTCCGAGCTCGTAGCGCTCGAGCTCGATGCGCTCGATGAGCACGATGGCGTTGTTGATGACGATGCCCATCAGGCTCACCACCCCGAGGAGCGTCATGAAGCCGAAGGAGCTCCCCATCACGTAGAGGCCGATGCCCACGCCGATGAGCGCCAGCGGCATGGTCGCCAGCACGATGACGCTCTTCCGGATCGAGTTGAACTGGGTCACCAGCAACAGAATGATGATCAGCCCGGCGATGGGCAGCTTGGCGCCGATGGAGGCGTTCGCCTTCACCGACGACTCCACCTCGCCGCCGAGTTCGAAGCGGTAGTCGAGTCCCCAGCCTTCCTGCTGCTCCTCGAGCCATGGCGTCAGCCCGTTGATCACGTCGATGGCCGTCGTGTCCGCGGTGACCTTCGCGTAGACGGTCAGCGTGCGGAGCGCGTTGCGGCGTAGAATCTCCGAGGGCTGGAACTCCAGCTCCACGTCGGCGACCTGGCGCAGCGGCACGGGACCGTTCGTGCCGAAGACGCTCAGCGTGTCGAGGCGGTCCACGTCGGCCTCGTCCGCCACCACCGAGCGCATGGTGACGGGGATGACGTTCTCGTCCTCGCGGAACTCCGTGACCTGGAGCCCGCTTAGGAAGGTCTGCAAAGCGACGGCCACGTCCTGGTTGGTCACGCCGGCGCGCCGGGCCCGGCCCTCGTCGACGCGAACCACGAGCTTCTTGACCCGCGCGCCCCAATCGTCGCCGATGTTCACCACTCCCGGCGTCTCGGCGAGCTTGGCCTTGATGCGCTCCGCTTCGGCGAAGAGCCCCTCCGTGTTGCGGCCGCTCAGGCGAATCTGAATGGGCTTGTCGACGGCCGGGCCGTTCGAGAGCGGCCGGATGTAGGTCTCCACGTCCGGGTAGTTCGCGATGACGTACTCCTCGAGCTTCCGCATGAGCGCGGGCTTGCCTTCGTCGCTCGTGGCCGTCAGCAGGATCTCGCTGAAGTAGGGCTTCGGCGGCGCCGGGTTGTAGCCGAGCTCGAAGCGCTGGGGCGTGAGGCCGATGTAGCTGGTCCAGGAGGTCACGCCCTCCTCCCCGCCGGCTTCCGTGTCGCCTGCGCTCGCCGGCGTCACCGCGATCTCCTGCCGGATGAAGTCGTCGACGTCTTCGATCATGGCTTGCGTCTCTTCGAAGCGCGCCGCCGGCGGCATCTTCAGCTGCGCCATGAAGAAGGCGCCCTCCCGCGACGGGAAGAAGATGTTCGGGATGAGCCCGAAGAGCTGCATGCCCAGGACGAAGGCGAGGCCCACGGCGGCGAGCGTGAGCCAGCGGCCCCGGAGGAAAAGCCCGAGGGCGCGCCGGTAGAAGCGGTAGAAGGGCGTGTCGAAGGCGTCTTCGCCTTCTGCCTGCGGCTTCGCCTTCAGGAAGAGCGTGCAGAGCAGCGGGATGAAGGTGAGCGCGAGGAGCCAGCTGATCAGCAGCGTGATCGTGACCACCTCGAAGAGCACGCCCGTGTACTCGCCGACGGCGCTCTCGGCGAGGTAGATGGGCAAGAAGGCCGCTGCGGTGGTGAGCGAGCTCGTGAGCAGCGGGACCTGGAGCTCCTTGGCCGCCGCCACGGTGGCCTCGAAGGGCGACTGGCCCTCCTGCATGCCCACGAGCGTCGCTTCGCTGACGACGAGCGCGTTGTCCACGAGGAGGCCGAGCGCGATGATCAGCGCCGCCAGGCTCATCTGGTCGATCTGGATGCCGACGACGCTCATCACGAGGATGGCGATGACCATCGTCGTCGGGATGAGCGCGCTGACCACGAGGCCCGTGCGCAGACCGAGGCTCAGGAGCATGACGCCGAGCACGATGGCGATGGCCTGGAGCACGCTCTCGATGAAGTCGTCGACCTTCTGGTCGACTTCCGCGGGCTGGAAGTAGGTCTCGACGAAGTCGATGCCGTGCGGGTACTGGGCCGGCAGCCCCGCGAAGGTCGTGCGCACGCGGCTCCCGAGCTCGAGGAGGTTGCCGCCCTCGCTCATGGAGACGGCCAGCGTCAGGCCGCGCGTATCCTCGGACCGCACCTGCCCCACGGGCGGATCCACCGTGCCGCGCTCGACCTCGACCAGGTCCCCGAGCGCCACGAGCTCGCCGCCCGGGAGCTGGAGGAGCGTGCGCCGCACGTCGTCGACGGTCTGAAAGTTGCCGCTCGGCTCGAGCACGATGGCTTCCCCGTCGAGGTTCAGCTCGCCACCGGGGAGGATGATGTTCCGCGACGCGAGCAGCGACTGGAGCTGGAGCGGGCTGACGCCGAGGTTCGTGAGCCGCGCGTTGTCGTAGTTGATGAAGACGCGCTCGTCCTGGGCGCCGAGGACGTCCACCTTGGCGACGGCGCGATCCCGGAGCAGCTCGTCCTTGACCGCGTCGGCGATGTCCTCGAGCTCCCGGTCCGAAAAGCCCTCGCCAGCGGTGATCGTGTAGAGGAGCGGGTAGGTGTCGCCGAAGTCGTCGTTGACGTTCGGCCCGATGATCCCGTCCGGGAGCCGGTCCCGAATGTCGTCGATGGAGTTCCGGAGGTCCGTCCAGATGGGAGCCATGTCCCGGAACTCCTCGCGGATGGACACGAGCACCACGCTCTGGCCCGAGCGCGACGTCGAGCTGACGAAGTCGAGCTCGGGGATCTCCTTGGCGACCTCCTCGATGGGGTCCGTGATGAGGTTCTCGACGCGCTCCGGGCTCGCGCCGGGGAAGTTCGTCACGATCATCGCCACGCGAATGATGAACCCCGGGTCCATCTGCCGCGGCATGGACTGGTAGGCGCTGGCGCCGCCGAGCACGCAGACGGCGATGAGCGTCGCCGTGACGCGGTTCCGTTTGAGCGCGGTGCTGGTGAGACTCACTGGGCCGGCTCCGCGCCTTCGCCTTCACCTTCGGTCCGGTCCTCGGCAGCGTCGCCGCCGGCTTCCTCACCGGCAGCGTCGCCGCCGGTGTCGTCCGGGACCCGCACGCGCAGGCCGTCGGTAATGCGCGCCACACCGGCGCTCACGATGAGCTGTCCGTCGTCCACGCCCTCGAGGACCGCGACGCCCTGCGTGGTCAGCTCACCGATGGTGACGCCCCGGCGGTGCACGACGCCGAAGCCGGGTTCGGTGCGCTCGACCTCGAAGACGAAGCGACCCTGCCGGTCTTCGCCAACGGCGCTCGAGGGGAGCCGGAGCGTCGCGTCGCCCTCGTTGGCCTCGAAGGTGAGCTCCACCTCGGCGGCCATGCCCGGGCGCACGTCGGCGCTCGCCTCCTCCGGAAGCCGCACGGTCACCGGGTACGCGGCGCGGTTTTGGCCCGTGGAGACGCCCACCTCGAAGACCCGACCGGCGAAGGAGCGGTCTCCGAGGGCCTCGAAGCTCACGGTGGCCGCGGCGCCGCGCGAGACCCGGCGAATGAGCGACTCGGGGACGCCGATGTCCACCTGGAGCTGGTCGCCGGACTGGAGCGTCGCGATGGGCGTGCCCGCTTGCACGTTCTCGCTGACCTCGGCGTCGACACTGCTGATGACGCCGGCCGCCGGTGCCTCGAGGCGAGTGTAGGCCTTCTGGCGCTCGAGGAGCTGCACGCGCTGGCTCACCGAGGCCACCTGCATCTGGGCGCTCTCGGACTGCGCCCGGGCGTTGTCGAGGTCCGAGCGCGAGGCGTTGTTGTTCTCGTAGAGCTCTCTCGTGCGCCGGTACTGGGCCTCGGCGTTGCGGAGCGTGGCGCGCGCCGAGGCGGTGTTGGCGCGCGCTTCCCGCACCTGGAGGTCGTAGTCGGCGTCGTCGAGGCGCGCGACGAGCTGCCCCTCCTCCACGCGGTCGCCGACGTCGACCTCGACGGCAAGAATGCGTCCGGCCACGCGGAAGCTCAGCCGCGAGCTTTCGCCGGCCGCCGCCGTTCCGCTGAAGGTGCGCGCGGCGGCGCCGTCGCCCGTCGAGGCGACCACGTAGCGGACCGGTCGCACGATCGGCTCGGGTACCTCCTCCACGTCGCCGCAGCCGGAGCCGAGCAGGAGAGCCACGAGGGCGGGGAGCGCGTGGTGCGCGCGAACAGGTCGGTGCGGGTAGCTCATCGGTCGTCTCCTGCGGCCTCCGGGGCCTCGCGCTCGGTGCGGCGGCGCTCGCCGGCGAAGGTGCCGAGGCGCTCGATGAAGTCGTCGCGTTCGGCTTCGTCGCGCTCGAAGTCGAAGCGACCGCTGGCCCGGCTCACCTGGGCGAAGTCGAAGAGAAAGTCGTAGACGGCGTTCGCGGCGGCCAGCTCGGACACGAGGGCCTGGTTCTGCGCGTCGATGAGGCGAATGACGTCGACGGCGCCGCGCCGGTAGGCGTCGGTCACGAGTTCGAGGTTGGCCGCGGCAGCTTCCGCGGCTTCCCGCGCCAGGCCGATGCCCGGTCGGGACGCTCCGGCGGCGTGCATGCTCGCCCGGATACGCTGCTCGACGCGCTGGCGCAGGCTCCGCCGCGTGGCGTCGAGCTCGCGCAGCGCCGCGCGCGTTTGGCGGATCTCCGCGTAGCGCGTGCCGCCGTCGATGATGTTGAAGCTCAGGCTGACGCCGATGTTCCAGCTGAAGAGACCCCGGCCCGGGATGGGCAGCTCCACGCCGCCGGTATCCGCGGCGGCGCTCCCCTCGCCGCCGGTAGCGAGAATGTTCGAAAAGCCGCCTACGAGGGCGAGGTCCGGCGCGTAGAGCGTGGTGCGCTGGCCCTGGAGGCTCTCCTCTTGGGCCGCGATGGTGCGTTCGAGCTCCTGCACCTCTGGGCTCTGGCGAAGCGCTTCTTCGGCGAGAAAATCCCGGAAGATGCGGAAGCTGGCCGGGTCGTCCACGTAGCGGGCGATGCGCGGGTCGGCGAAGCGCGCCTCGAGCTCTTCTTCGGAGATCTCTTCGAGAGCAAAGGGCTCCTCCAAGGGGCGGTTCAGAACCCGGTTCAGCTCGATCTCCGCCTGGTTTCGTGCGGCGATGGCGTCGATGACCGCGGCGCGGCTGTCGGCGATCTCGATCTGCCAGCGGAAGACCTCTTCCCGGCCCACGGTGCCGATGCGCACGCGGGTCTCGGCGAGGTTCAGGTTCTCCCGTGTTCGGCTCAGGTTCTGGCGCTGCACGCGCTCCGAGGTCTGCGCCCGGAGCACGTTCAGGTAGGCCTCGAGGGCCTCGAGAATCACGTCGAGGCGGCTCGTGCCGAAGCCGGCCTCGGCGCCCGAGACCACCTCACGCTGGACGCGAAGGTTGGCGTAGGCACCGGGCGAGTAGAGGATCTGCGACCCGGTGATGCCCCACTGCCACTGGCGTTCGGGCTGGCCGAAGGGGTTCGCGATGTCCGGGTCGATCCACGTGGCGTCACTCGTGGCGTCGAGGTTCGGAAGCAGGTTGCCGCGGGCGGCGGCGATGTTCTCCCGCGTGCCTTCCACCGAGGCGCCGGCGGCGCGGAGGTCCAGGTTCGCCTCGAGCGCGCGGCGCACGACGGACTCGAGTGTCTCCGTGCGTGCTGGGGGCGCACCCCGCGCGCCGACCAGGCGCGCCTCCGTCAGGATGGCAAAGCGCGGCGCCCGTCCGATGGCCCGGGCCGTGCCCACGTTGATGCGGAGCTCTTCCCGCGGCTCGAGGGTCACGGAGAACTCAGCCGGGTCTTCGCCCTCGGCGACGCGCTCGAGGCCGAGGGCCACGCGGCGCACGCGGCGCACGCGATCTTCGTCCGTGGTGGTGGTGGCGAGCAGGCCCCGGTCGACGAGCTCCGGGCTCACGGGCGTGTAGCTCGGGAGCCGCCGCGCGATGAGGCCGGCGATGAGCGCGTCGAGCTCGGCGGCGTCGAAGCCTAGGAGTGGGCCGACATGCACGGCTTCGGCGTCGGCGGGCAGCGCGGCCAGCACCTCGGCGGCGCTCCGGCGAGCCCGGACGAGGGAGATGCCCACGCCGGCCTCGGCGGCGGCCTGGCGCGTGAAGGCCTCGAGGCCCTCGATGTGCGCGTAGAGGCCCTCGTCCACGATGGCGACGACGCGCTCGAAGCGCGCCACGTCGAGGAAGCGCGTGAGATCCCGGGCGATGTCGAAGAGACCCGTGACGTAGGCGAGGTTGCGCCGGCCTGAGCGGTTGCCGTCGCGCGGCAGTTCCTGCAGCGCGGGCACGGCCCAGGGCAGGATCACCGGTTTTGGCAGCGGATCGCGGCGTGCAGCCACGAGGCCGAGGATCGGGCCGAGCGCGACCACGGCGTCCACGGTGTCCGAGGCCAGCGCGGCCTCGAAGCGCGCGGTGGCGTCGTCCACGGTTCCGTCGGCCGCCGTGTAGTCCTCCGGCAAGGTCGCCCGGCTGCCGAGGAGCGCGTCCAGCTCGCTCCGGAGCGTCTGGTGGAAGCGGTCGAAGGCGAGCGCCCGCTGGTCGGCGACGACGGCGATGCGGAGCGTGCGTTCGCGTCGGCGCTGGGCGTCGGCGGGCGCGACGGCGAAGAGGACCACGAGCATCGCCGCCAGCGCGGCGCTGAGCGTGGAGCGGAGGGGAAATGGGGAGCGGGGCATGGCGTCCTGGCTGCCGAGCAGGAGATGACTGCCGCCGACCGTCGCTGAACGACGATCAGCGCTAACGTCGGTCCCCGCGGCGTCCGGAGGCTACCCCAGCCAGCGGGTCCGTAGGGGGACCATTCCGCCTCAACCGCCCCGTCGCCACGCGAATCCAACCAGCGGCGTGACGCTTTGGTGACCGAACGCGACGCCCGAGGCCAGGTCGTCGCCGCCGCGGGTCTCGTAGTAGCGAATCCGGTAAGTCACCCGGAGCATGAGGTCCCAGTCGCCGTAGATCGGGAAGTAGCCTCCGCCGCCGACCATCCAGGCGACACGCGGCGACGCCCGGAAGGCCCCGCGTGTGCCCGGCGCCGTGAGGTCGCCGCGGGCGTCGTCCTGGCGGAACGCGACGGCGCCCCAGCCGGCTTCTCCGAAGAGGTAGCGCCATCGTAGCTGCACCAGTGGACCGACCCAGGTCTCGGTGAAGGCGCCGCCGCCGAGGGAGACCGTGGTGGCGTTCCCGTCGTCGTCGAGGCCGTCGAAGGTCGCGCTCG
>JBCCAW010000385.1:0-5759 GCA_039814655.1 Myxococcota bacterium
CCGCTCTCGAGGCGCACGTAGCGGTCGCCGGTGACCACGAAGACCCCACCGTCCTGGCCGGCGACGATGGCCCGCTGCCGGTCGCATCCCACGCCGGCGAGGTTCTCCCGGCTCTCCACGGGGACCCGACGCCAGCGGCCATCGCGGCGCCGGCGGAAGAGCGTGCCGCCATCGCCGGCGGCGTAAAGGTCGCCGCCGGGGCATCCCCCCACGCCGCGCAAGTTCGCGCCGCCCTCGCGCTCGACGCGCACGGCGCGCGTATCGAGGTCCACGGCCAGCACGAGACCGCGCTGGCCGGCCACATGGAGCGTCTTGCCGCGCACCGTCGCCGCAAAGAGGCTCTCCTCGCGGCCCGTGGGCCAGGGGAGCGGGACCAGGTTGCGTAGCTCGAGGAGCGTCCCGCCATCGCCCACGACGAAGGCGTCGAGGGTCCCGGTGGGCACGACGTCCCGGAGGTCCTCGGTCGTTCCGCTCTCGATGGTCTGCGGCCCCCGCATGAGCAGCGCGCGCAAGGTGCCCGCGTCACCGACGGCGATGGCCTGCGCCGGGCCGATCCAGGCGACGGCCCGGAGCGTCTCCGTGGTCCCCGTCGCCCAGCGCGCGAGGGACCCCTCGGAGAAGCGCGCCGCCGCGCCGTCGCGACCGACCATCACGGCCGTGTCCGCCCCGGCCACATCGACGTCGTGAAAGGTCGGCAGCGCCTGAGGAATGGGGTTCATCCACCGCCACCCGAGCGCGTTGGGCTCGGGCGTCCTCAGCGGCACGGGAACCGGCGGCTGCGGTCGCGGAAGGGCGACGCGCGTGGGCGGAGGCGCTTCCGGCGCCGCGGGCTCGGCCCGCTCCTCCTCGGAGCCCGCGAGCGCCACGAGCAGGCCGCCGAAAGCGACGAGGCCCAGGAGGATCGCGAGCGCCGGCTTGAGGCGCCCGGGAGAGCGCGCTTCGAGCGCCTCTTCCAGGGCCTCGGCTTCCTCGGCCAGGTCGCTCCGGACGGGCTCGCCGGTCCGAGCGTCGACGGTGGGCGGCGCCTCGGAGTTGGCGCTCGCCACCGTGGCGGCGAGCGCGGCGGCCGGCTTCTCCTCCGTGGGCGGCGCCATCTCGTTGAGCTGCGGTTCCGTGTCCGCGTCGGTGAAGGGCGCGAGCGCGTCCCGAACCTTGGCGGCGTTCTTGAACCGTCCCTCCTTCGCTTTGGCGAGGAGGCGCCAGAGGATCGGGTCGAAGGCCGTGGGCACGTCCGCGCGGTACTCGGTCACCGGCGGCGCCGGCTCCGTGCAGATCTTCATGACGAGCATCGGGAAGCTCGGATCGGCGAAGGGATGCTGGTCGGTCAGGAGCTTGAAGAGCACGACGCCTAGCGAGTAGAGGTCCGAGCGCGCGTCGACGTCCTTCTTTCCCTGCGCCTGCTCCGGCGACATGTAGTAGGGCGTCCCGAGCGCCGTGCCCGTGCGCGTCATGAGCGTCTCGCCGTCGACCTCGCCGAGAAATTTCGAGACGCCGAAGTCGAGGAGCTTCACCCGGTCGTCGCTCCCGTCGCCCAGAAGGAAGACGTTGTCGAGCTTGAGGTCTCGGTGAACGATGCCCTCACCGTGGGCCGCGGCGAGACCGTCGCAGACGCCCATGGCGACGCGACACGCTCGACCGAGCGGGAAGGGGCCCTCCTCTTCGAGCACCTGCCGCAGGCTGCGTCCTTCGAGGAGCTCCATGACCAGGAACGGCGCGCCGTCCGGGGCCGTTCCCGTGGCGTCGACGCGTACGATGTGGTCGGAGCCGATGGTCGTCGCCGCGAGGGCCTCGCGCTGGAAGCGCACGACCGTCTCTTCGTGCGCGGCCAGATGCGCGTGCAGCACCTTGACGGCGACGGGGCCGTTCGGACCCTCGGCCCGGTAGACGGCGCCGAAGCCCCCCTCGCCGAGCACGGCCTCGAGGCTGAAACGGCCCCCCTCGTCGGTCTCGACGGCGGAGCCGATGCGCGCTTCGACCTCCGCGCTGACGCCCTCCATGGGCCGGACGCTACACGGGGAGCTGGGCGCGCCCAAAGTGCGGCTGCACCAGGGGCACCGCGGGGAGCCAGCGGCGAACGGCGCGCCCGGCGCTTCGGTAGGCGTCCCGGGCCTCCGGGAGCAGCCCCGCGAAGCCATGGAAGGCGTGAAACATGCCCTCGTAGACCTCGAGGCGAACGGCTACGTCCGCGGCGCGCGCGCGGCGACAAAGGCGCTCGATGTCGCTCACAAGGAGCTCGGCGCCGCCGGCCTGGACGAAGAGCGGCGGGAAGCCGCGGAAGTCGGCGTGCACCGGCGACGCTTCGGGATCGCGCGCGTCATGCCCCTGGAGGTAGTGGGCCGCGAAGCGCTCCATGGCGGGCCGGGAGAGATAGTCGTAGGGCGCGTTCCGCTCGATGGACTCCCCTTCGAGGCCCAAGCACACCCAGGGGGAGAAGAGCACGAGGCCCGCGGGGAGGCGCGCGCCCGTGGCACGCAGGCGCTGCGTGAGCGCGAGCGCCAAGCCCCCGCCAGCGGAGTCGCCGCCGAGGACGATGGGCCCGCTCCCGGTCAGCGCGTCGTAGGCGCGCTGGGCGTCGTCGATGGGCGCCGGGAAGGGATGCTCGGGCGCCTTGCGGTACTCGACGCCCACGACCCTTCGGCGCGTCGCCAGGGCGAGGTCCGCGAGGAAGTGATGATGCGTCGTGAGCGAGCCGACGACGTAGCCGCCCCCGTGAAAATGAAGCAGCGTCCCGGCGTCGGCCGCGACGCCGGGAGCTTCGAAGGTCGCCGCCGGGAGACCCGCCACGCGATGACGCTGGACGCGCACGCTCGGCCGAAGACGCCCGAGGCGTGCGATGCCATCCAGCCGGGCGCGAATGCGCTCCGGCGGCGTGCCCAGCGCCATGGACGCCGTCGCCGAGCGGAGCGTCCGAAAGACGAGCTCCGTTCGCCAGCCCCAGGCGGGATGACGGGGCGCGAGGCGAGGTACGGCGACCACGAAAGGGGGCTACCAGCACCCGTGCGGGCTCGCCAAACGCGTCGCTGCACGCGGAAAGATCAATGATCTTTGCCGAAAGAGCCGTTCGCCGCGGGGACCGAACGGGTCACCCCCCGGAGGCGACGGGTCAGCCGGCGCCTTTACGCGTGAGCCTTCTCATGACTCCCACGCCGCCGCGACGTCCTCCGCGCGCGTCATCCGCAGGTGGCGTCGACGATGGCCGCGTCGACGGCAAAGCGCTCGAGGAAGGTCCGCCGTTGCGTCTTCATCGCCGCCACCCAGGCCTCGTACTCGCCTTCGCGGCCGGTGCGCGCGTAGTAGCGCCGCGGCTCGAGGATCTCCGCGGGGACCTTCTCGAGCAGCGCGGCGTTCTCCGGCGCGTCCACGTCGACGATCTCGTAGCCGAAATCCGGGTCCAGCTTCCACACCACCTCCTCGCCCAGGAGCGCCTCGAGCATGGCCGAGGAGTGGGGGATCTTGACCTTCAGGGCGTTGCCGGCCTTGGCGTCGCGGCCGTCACCGCCGATGTAGCCGGTGTTCATGAGCCACATGGTCACGTCGCTCATGGTGGCGGCGAGCTCCGCGAAGCGCTTGGCCTGGAGCGCGTGCTGTCCCGGGAAGAAGGGCTGGGTGAACGGCGAGCGCGTCTTGCCGCGCTCCTTGCCGGCGGCGCTCGTCTTCGAGGTCTCGCCCAGCATGATGTAGCCCGCGGCCTGCGCCGGCGAGGCGAAGCGCACGATGCCCGGCGGGGCCGCGTCGGCGCCCTCGTCCCGGTTGAGGATGCCCATGGATTTCACCGCGGGGATGTCGTGCAGGTTCGCGGCGCCGGGGATGGTCGCCATGGGGATGATCGAGCGGCCGTTCTGCGTCCACACGACGAAGTCCCAGCCGTCGGCGGGCACGCCGAGCGCGTCCACGACCTCATCGGCCTTCACCTCTCCGGCGATGTACTTGTCGACGTTGGCCGCGTCCGCCCCGGTCAAGAGCAGCACGTCCTTCAGCCGCGCGACCTCGTCCGCGGAGAGCACGCCCTTGAAGAAGTCGAAGCCTCCGTCGGCCTCGAGGAAGGCGTTCTCGAGCCAGGCCTGGTCGCTCACGGTCCCCGCGTGAATCACGGGCTCGCTCTCGGCGCTCAGGCCGTCGATCTTGGCGAAGCAGCCGTTCTCGGTGATCGACAGCTCCCCCTCCGGCCAGAGGCAGACCATGTCGTCCTGGATCGGCTCGGTCAGCTCGCCTTGCTTCGAAAAGGTCGTGGTCGTCTTGCCCGTGCCGCTGAGGCCCATGACGGTCATGGTCACGCGGCTGCCGTTCCGGCGCGTGACGGCCTTCGCGCCCGCGTGAAGGACCAGGCCGCCCTGCTGGAAGACGTACTCGTTGAGCATGCGAAGCACGCCCTTCTTCGACTCGCCGAAGTAGTCGGCGCCCATCACGTGCGTCGTCCAGCTCTCGATGTCGACGAGAATGGCCTGCCGCCCGGGCATGTCGTCGAGGAAGAGGTTCGGCGTGTAGATGAGGCGGAAGGTCGGCGTGAAGGGAGCCGCCAGCTGCTCCGGGCTCTCGACGTCCTTCCGCGGGAAGGAGAGCACCTGCTGCATGCCGGCGATGTTCGCCCCCTCCGGCGTGTAGAGCCAGGTGGTCCCGAAGGCGCGCTTGCCGAGGCCCACGTAGGCGTCGACGGCGATGAGCTTCCCGGCCGCTTCGATGTACGCCTTCTGCCGCGCGATGAGCTCGCGTCCCTTGGCGTTCTCGATGGCGTTCACGCTCCAGGGCGCGTCCGCGCCGCGGTCGTCGAGCACGTAGGTGTACTTGGCCATGCGCGCCTTGTTGCGCGCCACCTTGTTCACCGTGCCGGCGATGGTCCGCTGCGTGGCGGGGGTGTGCTCGAAAGCGAGCGTCCGGAGCTCCGCCTGCGAAGGATTCTCGAGGTATTCGACGTCGAAGGGGCGCGGATCGGCCATGTCGCGATGCTCCAGCGGAGTGAAGTGGTGACAGAAACGTCTGACAGCGGCGGAATCAGGCCATGACGCAGACGCTGGCGCACTGCGTCATCGCACAAAAGCGCTCCTGGCGGCGCCCACACGGACTGCGCTATCCCCGCTCCGTGCCGTTGCCAGGGAGGTTAGCAGGGTCGTTGCCAGTGCATGTCCCGCGGGTTTCGTCCGATGTCGCGGACTGGCGCTGGCAGGCCCGTCATAGCGTGCGCGATCTGGCGGGCCTCGAAGCCCGGCTGACGCTCACGGACGACGAGCGACGCGGGGTGGAGCGCGCGCTCGCGGGCGGGTTTCCCCTCGCGATCACGCCCTATTACCTCGATCTCGTCGACGCCGAGGACCCGACGTGTCCCATCCGCCGGCAGGTGGTTCCCTCGGCGCGAGAGGCCGAGCGCGTGCCCGGGGATCTCCGCGATCCCTTGGGCGAGGAGTCTCACGAGGTCGCCCCGGAGCTCGTACAGCGCTACCCGGACCGGGCGCTGCTCCTCGCGAGCGACCGGTGCGCGGTCTACTGCCGGTTTTGCACGCGCTCGCGCATGGTCGGGGACGGTGGCGGCGCGCGCTCCATGGACCGGCTCGTGCCGGCCTTTGCCTACCTCGAGGCCCATCCGGCCATTCGCGAGGTCATCGTGTCCGGCGGCGATCCCGCGGTCATGGCAACCGCGCGGCTCGCCCGGATCCTGGAGCGGCTCGCCGCCATCCCGCACCTCGACACGGTCCGCCTCGCGACGCGGGCGCCGGTCACGATCCCGCAGCGCATCAACGAGGAGTTCGCGACCATGCTGGCGCAGG
>JBCCAW010000225.1:0-8759 GCA_039814655.1 Myxococcota bacterium
GAATCATCTTCCGGTAGGCGCGCTCCAGGGCCTTCCAATCCTTCTTCGCGTTCAGGATCTTGTTGATGGCCTCGAAGGCCTTCAGCTGGTCCGGGTCGAGATCCAGCGCCTCGTTGAAGCGCTGGAGCGCCAGGTCGATGTCCTTGAGCTCGTCCCGGGTGATGACCGCGATGGTGTAGGCGTACTTGGCCTTCACCGCGGTCCGCTCATCGAGCGCTGAGATCTGCTGGATGATCCCGATGGCCGGCTCCCACTGCCGCGTCTCCTGAAACGCGCCGAGAAGCTTGTGCAGAATCCGGTGGTCGTCCGGGCGTAGGTCCGAGGCGGCGCTCCAGGACGCGACGGCCTGCTGCGGCTGGTCGAGCTTCGCCTTCCAGAGCTCGCCGATCTCGTCGAGAAGCGTGAAACGCGCCTCCTCGTCCGGCGCGACCTCCAGGAGCTGCTTCTTGAAGTGGATGACCTGCTGCCAATCCTCCGACTCCCCGTGGAGCCGCACCACGGCCTCGAGCGTCGGCGCGTGGAAAGCGTCCTCCTCGAGGGCCTTGTCGAACATGTTGAGGGCCTTGCGGCGCTCGCCCTGCTCCCGCTTGATCACGCCGAGCCGGTAGAAGAGATCGACGGTCTCCTCCGGCGACAGCGCCTCCCGGTGGTGCACCAGCAGCTGCTGGTACATGCCGAAGGCCTCGGTCCACTCCGCGGCGTCGTAGTAGGCGCCGGCGAAGCCGAGCATGGTCGGCAGGTCCTCGCCCCGAAGCTCGTTCGCACGCTCGAAGGCGCGAATCGCGTCTTCCTTCTCGCCCACGCGGCTCGCCACGGAGCCGAGCTCGAAGGCCAAGCGGTGCTGCTCGTCCGCTTCGCGTTTGCCCGACCGCTTCACGAGCATGTCGAGGAGCGGGAAGGCGTCGGACCAGCGCTCGGCCTTCTGGTACTCCTCGGCCAGCGGGAGGGCCGCGTCTTCGTTGTCCGGGTCCTGCTGGAGCGCCCGCTCCCATACCTCGACGGCTTGCTCGTGCTCGTCGAGGCGCTCCTCGTAGACGCGCCCGAGCTCCACGAGGAGCTCGCTCACGAGCCGTGGGTTCGACTGATAGCTGGCCTCCTGCTCGAGGAGCTTGCAGGCCGCCAACCAGTCGCCTTCGTCCATGTAGAGCGCGCGCATGGCCGCGAGCGAAGGCAGGTGGCCCGGCTCGAGGTCGATGGCCATCTGGTAGCGGTCCATGGCACCGCTCCGGTCGCTGAGCTCCGTCTCGAGAATGCGTCCGCTCCGGTGCAGCAGGTCCACCTGCTTCGCCGGGTCCTGCTCGAGGCGCGCGAGCTGCTCCATCATCTCGAGGGCCGCCGAGTGCTCCTCGCGCTTCTCGTAGATGTGGGCGAGCGCGCCCATGGCCTCGGTCTCCTGCTCGTCGATGTCGAGCACGGCGAGGTAGGCGTCGACGGCCCGGTCCGCGTCGTCTCGGTCCCGGGCGTAGGTCTCGCCCATGGCCTTGTAGAGCTGCACCTTGGTGCCTCGGTCAGGCGTCGCGGCGATGTGCCGCTCGTAGGTGTCGACGACCCGGTCCCAATCCTGAAGCTGCCGGTAGAGGCGCGCCGCTCCGGCGAGCGCCGCCTCGTGCATGGGATCGATCTCGACGATCTTCTCGAAGCACTCCGCCGCCTTGTCGGGCTTGCGGAACTCCTCCTCCCACATGCCCGCGAGCTGCTGGAGAATCTCGATGCGCTCCTTCTCCGTCGAGACGACGTCGAACTGAAGCTCGAGCACGTCGCGAAGCTCCGGCCAGCGCTCCGTGCGCGCGTAGAGGCGCTCGAGGCCCTTGAGCGCCTCCAGGTTTTGCGTGTCCAGCTCGCTCACGCCCCGGAAGGTCGCGATGGCCTGCTCCGTGTCCGCCGAGTGGTCCTCGAGGGCCTCGGCCAGCGCGAGGCGCGTCGCCACCACCACCTGCGGGTCGTCGACGGCGTCGGCCTTTCGCCGCAGCACATCGATGAGCGAATCCCACTGCCCGTCCTGGCGATGAATCCGCTCGAGGGCCTCCAGCGCCGGCACGTTGACTGCGTCGACGTCGAGGGCCTTCTGGTAGTAGCCACCGGCCTGCTCCGGGACGTTCAACCGCGTCCGCGCGAGGTCACCCATGCGCACGTAGGTGCTCGCCTGGATCTCCGCGTCGCTCGTCATGGTGACGACCTGGCCGAGCGTCTGCGCGAGCGCGTCCCACTGCTGCGTCGCCTCGTAGAGGTCCGCCATGGAGACCATGGCCGGCACGTTCCCCGGGTCGAGCTGTCGGATCTGCTCGAAGTAGGGGATGGCATACTCCGGGTGCCCGAGCTCCTGGCCGTACCAGCGGGCACATTGGAGGCAGAGCGCGATGCGCACCTCCGGGTCCTCTTCGCTCTGAAGCGCTGCGTTCGCGGCGTTCAGGAGCTCGTTCCACTTCTGCGTGTCCCGGGCGATGCGCTCGAGGTTCTCGGCCGTGGCCTCCCGCGTGTAGTCGAGGGACCAGGCCATGCTCAGCGCGTCGAACGCCTCGATCTTGTCGTCGAGCTTCTCCTCGTAGACGCCCGCGGTCTTCACGAGGAGCTCGATGCGGTCGTCCCGCGAGTCCGTGGCCTCGACGCGCTCCACGTAGAGCTCGATGAGCTCGCCCCAGCGCTCGGCGCTCCCGTGCAGCGCCTCCAGGTTCGCGAAGGCGCGCGCGTTCAGCGGGTCCAGGCGCAGCACCTCCTGGAAGGCCGGCGTCGCCCCGTCCGCGTTGTCGAGCTGCTCAGCCCATACCGCCGCGATGGCCTCGAGCTCGGCGACCTTCGCCGGCACGTCGTCATGGGCGGCCACGCGCCGGTGCTTCGCCTGCGTGACCTCTTCCCACATCTCCTCGCGCCGGTGGATGCTCTCGAGGGCGTCGATGGCCGCGTGATTGCCCGGCCGGATGTCGAGGGCGTTCACGTAGGCGTCCGCCGCGTCCATGGGCTGCTCGAGCTGCGCATCGTAGAGCTGGCCGAGCTCCATGAACACGGCTTCGAGCTGCGGCTCTTCGAGGAGCGTCGCGCCGACGTTGACGAGGCGGTGGAGCGTGTCGACGAGCTCCGTGTGCTGGTTCCCGTCCCGGTAGATGGCCGCGATGCGCGTGAGCGCCTCGGTGCTCTGCGGGTCGACGTCGAGGATGCGCTCCCAATTGTCGAGAGCATTCCGGGACCGGTCGAGGTGCGCGTACCAGACATGACCGAGGTCCGCGAAGATGCCCATGCGTGCCGCGTCGTCGTCGACGACGGAGGCCTCGCGCTCGAGCACTTCGACCAGGTCCGCCCAGCTCTCACCCTTCGCGTAGAGCGTGCCCAGGGCGTTCAGGGCCTCCGGGTCCTCTCCACGCAGGTCGAGGACCTGTTTCCAGAGGCCGATGGCCTTACCCTCCTCGCCGAGCTGGTCCGACGCGAGGCGCGCCATCTTGGCCTGGATGTCCGCGCGGGCCGTGTCCCCGAAGGCGACGTCGAGCTCCTTTTCGAGCGCGCCGTAGAGCGCCGGGAAGTCGCCCTGGCGAAGGTAGATGTGCTGAAGCGCGCGCACGGATTCGGCGTGCTCCGGCTCGAGCTCGGCGAGCACGTGGCGGTACGTGGCCACCGCTTCATCCACGCGCCCGAGCTCTACCTCGAGGAGCTTCCCCCGTCGGTAGTGAAGGTCCACGAGGTCCGCCGGCAGGTCCGACGCCTCGATGCGGAGCTGAAGCGCCGAGGCGAGGGCCTCGTGCGCGCCGGCCTCCGTGTAGAGCCGGTCGAGGGCCAAGAGCGCGTCCTCGTCCCGCGCGTCCACACCGATGACGAAGCGGTAGGCCTCTTCGGCCCGGGCGACGTCGCCGAGCTCCTCTTCGTAGACGCGCGCCAAACGCTTGCCCAGGTGCACGCGCGGAGCCGCGTCCTCGGTCCGAGCGATGCCATCCGCGTAGGTGCCCGCGAGCTGCCGCCAGCCCCCCATGGGCTCCGCGAGGCGCTCGGCCTCCGCGAGGCTGTGGTCGTGGCTCGGGTCCTCGAGGATGGCCTTCTGCATCCACAGGAAGGCGCGCTCGTGGTCGAAGGCCCTCTCCTCCGCGAGCTCCGCGAGGCGATGCATGCGCTCGACGCGCTCGCCCACGCCGTCCTGGTGGACGAGCTGGACTTCCTGGACCGTGAGCAGCTTGTCCCAGCTCTCCTGGAGCCGGTACAGGGGCTCGAGGATCTCCCCGACGCGGAGCGGATGCGCGCCCTGGCTGAAGATCGCCTCGAGGGCGTGAAGCGCTCCCGTGTGCTCCGGCGCGGCGCTGAGGATGGCCTCGTAGAGGGCGATGGCCCGCGGCACGTCGCCCAGGCGCTGCTCCTGGAGCTGCCCCAGCCGGTACTGAAACTCCAGCACCGCGTCCGGGCTCGCCGCCAGCTCGACCTCCCGCTCGAGCACTCCGGCGAGCTCCGCCCACTGCTCCGTCTGCAGGTAAAGCCGATCGAGGGCCTCGAGCGCGTCGAGCTGCGCCGGGTCCGTGCGCGTCACCAGCGCATAGCGCGCGATGGCCGAGGGCACGTCACCGAGCTGCGCCTCGTAGAGCCTGGCCGCACGAAGGGCCAGGTCCACGACGTCGTCGGGCCGCTCCTCCGTGAGACGGCCCGTCTCCACGTCGTAGAGCTGCGCCACCTCGGGCCAGCGCCCCAGCCCCTCGGCCAGCCTCTCGAGGCTGGCGAGCGTGTGGTCGTGGCGGCTGTCGAGGGGCAGCGCCCGCGCGTACGCATCGAAGGCCGCGCCGGGGTTCGCGAGCTGGTGCTGCTGGAGATCGGCGATGCGGTGGAGCAGCTCGACCTGCCGGAGCGGATCTTCCTCGTGCGCGACCTGCACCTCGTGCACGGCAACGAGCCTCGCCACCTCCCCGGACGCCTCGTAGGCCGGCTCGAGCACCGCCGCGGCCGCGAGGGGCTCCTGGCGCGCCGCGATGAGCGCCTCGAGCGCCGCGAGCGTCGGCGCGTGCGTCGGCTGCACGTCGAGGATGTCGCGGTAGATATCCACGGCCCGGAGCGGCTCGCCGAGGCGATGGTGCCAAAGCTCCGCGATGCGGTAGCGGTAGGAGAGCACCTCCATGTCGTCCGGCGCGAGGTCCGCCTGACGCTCGAGCACGCTCATCAGGTCCTGCCAGGACTCCGTCGTCTGGTAGAGCTGGTCGAGGCGACTCAGCGCCGTGTAGTCGTCCGGGTCGATCTCCAGAATGCGCTGGTAGCTGTCGATGGCGCGCGCCGGCTCCTTGAGCTCCTGCTCGTAGACCGTGCCCACCTCGACGTAGAGGCGCTTTTTCTCGACCGGGTCGAAGACGATGTCGGCCTTGCGCGTGTAGACCTCGAGGAGCGGCTGCCAGGTCTCGGCGCGGAGGTTGAGCTCGATCAACTTGTCGATGCTCGTCATGTCCTCGCCGTCGACCTCGAGGACCTGATGGTGCACCCGCATCGCGTCCGCGGGACGCTCGAGCACGTCCTCGTAGAGCCGCGCCGCGCGATGCAAGGCCTCCTTCTGCTCGTCGATGGAGGGCAGCATCGACGCCTTCGTCAACGTGATGCTCGCGAGCTCCTCATAGCGTTCGCCGAGGTGGAAGAGACGCTCCAGGCTCTCCGCCGCCTCGAGGCGCGTGTCGTCGAGCTCGAGCACCTTGGTGTAGTGGACGATGGCCTTGTCGTGGTCCCCGAGCCGCTCTTCGCGGATCTGCGCCGCCTTCATGAGCAGGTCCGCCGCGACCTGCGGCTCGAGGGCCCCCTCCACCTGGGCCTCGTAGGTCGTCGCGAGCTGCTCCGCGTCGCCGATGTTCCCGCTCAGGCGTTCGAGCTGCTCCTGCGTCGTGGTGCTCGACGGGTCCTCGCGCAGCGCGCGCGAGTAGGCGTCGAAGGCCTTCGGCCCATCGCCGAGGGCTTGCTCGTAGAGCTCGGCGATGCGGTGAAGCAGCTCCACGCGCCGCTCCGGCGCGCTCGCGTGGCGGGCCTGGATCTCGTGAATGCCGATGAGCGGCGCGATCTCGCCCTGGTCCCGGTAGATGGGCTCGAGCACCTCGGCGATGACCACCTGGTGCGCTTCGCTCTCGAGGAGCCGCTCGAGGCTGGCCCGGGCGGCGCGCTGCGTCGGGTCCCGGTCGAGCACCTCACGGTAGATCTCGATGGCCGCGTCCGGCGCGTTCATGCGCGTCTCGCGAAGCTGCGCGAGCTGGAGCATCAGCTCCGTACGCCGCTCGGGATCCTCGGCCAGCTCGAGCTGGCGGTCCACGTTGTCCGCGAGCTCGGACCACATCTCTTGCCGCGCGAAGAGGTCGTCGAGCGCCGCGAGCGCACGCGGCGACGCCGGGTCGAGCTCGAGGATCTCCCGGTGCACGCCGATGGCCGTCTCCGGCTCCCCGAGCTGCACGTCGTAGAGCGTGGCCATCTGGCCGAGGAGCTCCTCCTTGAGCTCCCCGTCCAGCGTCTGCTCCGCGCGGCGTCGGAGCACGCCGGCCAGGTCCGACCAGCGCTCCGTGCGCCGGAAGAGCGCGTCGAGGGCCACGAGCACTTCGTCGTCGCCGGGGCTCTCCGCGAGCACCTTGCGGTAGCTCGCGACGGCGCCGTCCGTGTCCTCGAGCTGCACGTCCTGGACCGTCGCGCACTTGACCCAGAGGGTCCGAGAGAGCTCCGGGTCCGACGTCTGCGAGGCGAGCTCGCCGAGTAGCTCGACGAGCGGAGGAAAGCGCTCGTGGGCGATGGCGAGGTTCTCGAGGCGCGCGAGGGACTGCGCCTCGCCCGGCTGCTCGCGGAGCGCTTCGCCAAAGGCCGCGAAGGCCTCGTCGATGCGCCCGAGCCGCTCCGCGTGGATCTCACCGATCTTCGTGAGCAGGTCGAGGCGCTCTTCCGGCGCGTCCGTGCCCGCGTGGAGCACGCGAAGCGTGCGGATGAGCGGTCCCCAGGCCTCCCCCTCTTCGTAGAGCGGCTCGAGAATCCGGGCGGCCTGCATGGCGACCGCGGGCTCCCCGAGGAGCTCTTCGAGGGCGTCCCGTGCGCCCTCGTGTTCGGGCACGAGCAGGAGAACCTCGCGGTAGAGTTCCACCGCGCGCTCGGGCTCGTTCATGCGCGACGCGAGCACGCGGGCCTGGCGAAACTTGAGCGCCGCGAGCTCTTCGTTCGACGCCGGGCCGAGCTCCACGCGGCGCTCGAGGATGCCCTCGAGGTCCTCCCATCGGCCGCCCGCTTCGTAGAGCCGGTCGAGGGCACGGAAAGCGTCGGCTTCGTCGTCCCCGTACTCCGCGAGGATCCCCTCGTAGGCCGCCATGGCCTCCGGCGCGTCGTCCAGCCGCTCTTCGAGGAGCGTGGCGCGCTGGTAAGCCAGCTCCCGCCGCCGCTCCGGGTCCCCCTCGATCTCCATGCGGCGCTCGAGCACCTGCCGCATGTCGGCCCAACGCTCGGCCCCTTCGTAGAGGCCCGTGACCGCCGCGATGGCGCCGGGATGATCCGGCTGCACGTCGAGCACCGCCACGTACTGAGCGATGGCCTCTTCGCCGCGATCGATGCCGCGGAGCAGCTCCGCAAAGTCCATGCGAAGCGCCAGGCTCTCGTCGCCGGCCGCGTCCGCGATGGCCTCCTCGTAGGCCTCGGTCAGCGGGTCCCAGTCCTTCACCGCCGCCGCGAGGCGCGCGGCGTCTTCGCGGGCGCTCGGATCCGTCGGGACGGCGCGGAAGGCCTCGATGACCTTCGCGTAGGCCGTCTGCGGCTGGCGCAGCTTCTCCTCGTAGAGCCGGCCCGTGGCCCGCAGCAGGGCCACGCGGTCGTCCGGGGCCAGGTCCTGGCGGAGGCGCACCTCGTAGACCGGGGCGAGGCGCCGAGCATCGCCGGCCTCTTCGTAGATGGGCGAGAGGGCTTCCGCCGCCTGGAGGTTGTCCGGGTCCGTCTGGAAGATCTTCTCGTAAGCGCGCGCCGCGCGGTCGGCCTTCCCATTCTTGTCGAGCCACAGGCCCGCCGCGCGGAAGAGCAGCGCCACGCGGTCGTCGGGCGCCGTGTCCTGCCCGTCGGCCTCGCGCTCGAGAATGCGGATCAGCTCGTCCCAGCGCCCGCTCGCTCCGTAGAAGTCCTCGAGGGCCTCCCAGTCCTTCAGGGCGACGTAGCGGCGCTTGAGCTGCTCCTGGGCCCTCCGGTCGTCGGGCTGGAGCGTCAGCAGCGCCTTGAAGGCGCGAATGGCGCCTTCGTCGTCGTCGAGCTTGTCCGCGTAGATGCTGCCGAGCTTCTGAAGCTGCTTCGGGTCCGGGTCCGCCTCCGTGAGCTGCTCGAGAATCGCAGCCAGCGGCGCCCAGTCCCGCGCGCGCTCGTAGAGGCTCGCGAGGCTGGCCAGGGCCTCGGGGTGCGTCGGCTCGGCCTCGCGCACCTTCTCCCAGAGGGCGATGCAAACGTCCGGCTTGCGAATGCGCTTGGTGGCGAGCTCCGCCATCTCCGCGTAGCGAAGCGGACGGTCTTCCGGGTCGAGGAGGAGCGCCTCGCGCTCCATGATGCGAATGAGCGACTCCCAATCCCGGCGCTTCTCGTACATCTCCTTGAGGCGCTCGATGGCCTCGGCGTCCTCGGGCTCGTATTCGAGCACCTGCTCGAAGCACTTGATGGCCTCCGCCTGGTTGCTCGAGCGCTCGACGTAGAGCGCGCCGGCCTCGCGGAAGAGCGCGACCTTCTCGGCCGCGTCGACGTGAATCTCGGCCTGGGCGAGGAGCGTGCGGATGACGTCGCTCCAGCGCTTTTGCGTGCGGAGCTTCTCGAGCTTCTCGTCGAGC
>JBCCAW010000080.1:0-15003 GCA_039814655.1 Myxococcota bacterium
CCCACGCCACGACTACACACGCGCCCTGCAGAAGTCCATCCCCGCCATGCAGCAGAAAGGCGAGCAACTTTACACCATCCCCGGACTGCCCCCCAACCTGTCCCAGCCCATCGTCGGCTGCGCCTTCTGCAACCGAATGTCAATCGACCATCCTGAGATCACCGCGCCGCCAACCTTAGTCGAGTCGGCACCCAATCACTGGGTCCAGGATTGTAAATACTGCGCTACCCTCTAACATCATGGCCTACCTAGAACTAGATCAACTCACCAAGCACTTCTCCAAGCGAAAAGGTTGGGCCGGAGGCAAAGAGATAATCAAAGCAGTCGATGACGTCTCCCTAGAGATTCATCGCGGCGAAATCCTCGGCCTAGTTGGCGAGTCCGGCTGTGGCAAGTCCACCCTATCACGCCTCATCATGCAGCTGCTAGATCCCACCAGCGGCAGCGTTTGCCTAGAGGGCGAGCGCCTAGCCGAGCTGCCCGCCAGCCAGATTCGCGAGCGCCGACGCGACTTCCAGATGATGGAAGCGGCGCCGGGCTCTTGCCCGGGGAAAGGAAGGGCCGGCCCCGCCAGAGCACGAGGAGGCGCGTCGCCGGGTCCGCGCGAAGGGCGCCCTGGTAGGCCGCGTCCTTCCTTCGCAGCCCCTCTCGGTCGAGGACCGGGAGCGGCGCATCGAGCAAGGCCGGAGAACGCGGAGCAGGCGGGGAAGACACGGCGAGGCGAGCCTGTCATCCACCCGCGCGCGCCGCCATCGCTCGGGCCTTCCGGGGACCCGTGCTATGGCCCGGCCATGAGCCACTGGTACGAGGAGACCTTCCACGGAACGCGCCTCTCCCTGGAGGTCACCGAGACGCTCTTCGCCGGCAAGAGCGAGTTCCAGACCGTCGAGGTCTTCGACACCACGCCCTATGGTCGGGTGCTCGCCATCGACAGTGTGTTCATGACGAGCGAGGCGGACGAGTTCATCTACCACGAGCTGCTCACCCATCCGGCGATGCTCACGGCCCGGGACCCGAAGCGCGTCCTCGTCATCGGCGGGGGCGACGGGGGAACGGTCCGCGAGGTCCTCCGTCATCCCGGCGTCGAGGCCTGCGTGATGATCGAGATCGACGAGCTCGTGGTTCGCGCGAGTCGGGAGCACCTGCCCACCATCGGTACGGCCTGGGACGACCCGCGCCTCGACCTGCGCTTCATCGACGGCATCGACTACGTGAAAAGCAGCCAGGACGCGCCCTATGACGTCATCCTCCTCGATGGGACGGACCCCATCGGGCCCGGCGAGGTGCTCTTCGAGGCGGCCTTCTTCGAGGCCTGCAAGCGCATGCTGAAGCCCGACGGCGTGCTCGCGCTGCAGAGCGAGACGCCCATGTTGCTCCGGGAAGTTTTCTTCGAGACGCAGCGAAAGCTGCGGGCGCTCTTCGGCCGCGTACAGCCCTACTTTGCCGGTGTGCCGCTCTACGCCTCGGGGAGCTGGAGCTGGACCTGGTGCTCGGACCAGCGCGACCACCGGAGCCTCGACGACGCCCGCGCCGAGGCGCTCGTTTCCGGCTGCCGCTACTACAACCGCGACGTGCATCACGGGGCCTTCGCTCAGCCGAACTACGTGCGTCGGGGCCTCGCCGCCCTCTGAGCTGCGGCGCCCGAGTCGCGGCTCAGAAGAGGCTGAGCTGCCGGGCCCGGGCGCTGGCGAGCAGCAGCGGCGCGTCCTGCTCGGCGACGGCGAGCTCCACGGTCTTGCGAAGCGCCGGCCGCACGGCCTCTTGGGCCTTCGCGGGCGTGTTGTTCGACTGGCTGAGGTGCATGAGCACGACGCGCTCGAGGGCGCGCCCGAGCTGCCGGAGCAACGCAGCGGCCTGGGCGTTGGCCAGATGCCCGTAGCGGCCACCGACGCGGGCGCGCACGGAGTCCGGGTAGGGCGCAAGCGCGAGGAGCTGCGGGTCGTGGTTGGCCTCCAGCAGGAGCGTGCGCGTCCTTCGGAGCGCGCCGGCGAGGTGCGCGGGAACGTGGCCGAGGTCCGTGACCAGGGCGGCCTCGTCGGCTCCGTCACGCACCACAAGCGCCACCTGCGCCTCGTCGTGCGGCACGGTCAGGGCGCCGAAACGAAGGGCGCCGATGCGCGCTTCGCCCCGGGGCCGGAGCGTCACGCGGCGCGTGTCCGCGGGGAGCTCCACCAGGCGGGCCGTACGCTCCTGGAGGTGCACGGGGCAGCCGAAAACCTCCGCCGTACGCCGGGCGTGCTGCACGTGGTCGCCATGGGCGTGCGTCAAGACGAGCGCGTCGAGGTGGTCGAGCGGGTCGCCGGTGGCGGCGCGGTAGCGCTCCCGCGCGGCTTTTACCGAGAGCCCCGCGTCGACGAGCACGCGCGTCCCGCCGCTCTCGAAGATCGTCGCGTTGCCTCGGCTCCCGCTCGCCAGCACAGCGATGCGCACCCGCGGACCCTCACATGCGTTCAGCCAGGCGGCAAGGGCCCGGCGGAAGGGGCGTCACCAGCTCGCGGAATCGCGTAGCCTTGCCAGCCTGAGGGCCTGGCCCGAGACCCCGCGGGCTGGAGCGATTGCACGGACGGAGAGCGACGTGAGTGAACGCGACGAGAGCGTGCCGGCCCGGCCGGCGCCGCCCCGAACCCCCGGCGACGACCCGGCCCTCGAGATCGACCCGCCGGACGCCGGGACCCGCGTGGCGGAGGCCCGGAGCTACGACGCCGTGCTCCTCGTCTCCTTCGGGGGACCGGAGAAGCGCCAGGACGTGATGCCCTTCCTCGAGCGCGTCGTGGCCGGCAAGCGCGTCCCGAAGGAGCGCCTCCTCGAGGTGGCCGAGCACTACTACCACTTCGGCGGCAAGAGCCCGATCAACGACCAGAACCGCGCACTCATCGCCGCCCTCGAAAAGGATCTCGCCCTTCACGGTCCGAAGCTCCCGGTCTACTGGGGCAATCGGAACTGGGAGCCGCTCTTGCCGGCCACGCTCGCCCGCATGCGTGACGACGGGGTGGGGCGCGCCCTGGCCATCTTCACGAGCGCCTTCTCGAGCTACAGCGGCTGCCGCCAATACCGGGAGAACATCGCGAAGGCCCGCGCCGAGGTGGGCGCGGGTGCGCCGGTCATCGACAAGGTGCGTGCCTTCTACAACCACCCGGGCTTCATCGAGCCCATGGTGGAGCGGACGCGCACGGCGCTGGAGACGCTCCCGGAGGGTCGGCGCAAGGCGGCGCGCATCGCCTTCACCGCGCACAGCATCCCGCTCACCATGGCGCGCCATTGCGACTACGAGGACCAGCTCGAAGAGGCCTGTCGCCTCGTCGCCGCGGCCGTGGGCAAGAGCGAGCAGCAGCTCGTGTACCAGAGCCGCAGCGGTCCCCCGCACGTGCCCTGGCTCGAGCCGGACGTGCTCGACCATATGCGAGCGCTCGAGCAGATCGGCGCCCGGGACCTCGTGCTCGTCCCCATTGGCTTCGTCTCCGACCATATGGAGGTGCTCTTCGACCTCGATGAGGAGGCCCGGGAGCTTGGTGCGGAGATCGGCCTGAACGTCGTTCGCGCGGGCACCGTGGGAACGCACCCGGCCTTCGTGTCCATGCTCCGGGAGCTGATCCTCGAGCGCATCGGTGAGGTCGAAGACCGGCGCGTGCTGGGCACGCTGCCCACGAAGCACGACATCTGCCCCGCCGATTGCTGCCTCTACCCCGTTCGCCGGCGCCCGCCGCCGTCCGGTGCCGGCGGCCCCCCGGGCACGCGCAGCCCCGTGAGCTGAGCCTTGCGCCGCCAGGGCTGCGCCGTACGCTTTTCGCCAACGCCATGAAGCAGGATCCGCGCGCGCTGGTGGTCGAGCTCTGTCGCCACTTCTATACGCTGGGCTGGGTGTCCGGTACCGGGGGCGGCATCAGCCTTCGGGACGGGGACCGCATCTACATGGCCCCCAGCGGCACCCAGAAGGAACGCCTGCATCCCCGGGATCTCTACGTGCTCGACCTCGGGGGCCGGGTCCTCGAGGCGCCGGCCCACGCGACGCGCCTCAGCGCCTGCGCGCCGCTCTTCATGCACGCCTTCACGAAGCGAGGCGCCGGCGCCGTGCTGCATAGCCACTCGGTGAACGCGCTCCTGGCGACGCTCACGCCGGACGCGGAGTTCCGCACCACGCATCTCGAGATGCAGAAGGGCATTCGCGGCACCGCCTACCATGACGAGCTCGTCGTGCCGATCATCGACAACACGGCGGAGGAGCATGAGCTCGCGGACGACCTCGGCGCCGCCATGGACGCCTACCCGGCGAGCGACGCCGTGCTCGTGCGTCGACACGGAGTCTACGTCTGGGGCGCGACCTGGGAGCAGGCGAAGACCCAGGCCGAATGCTACGACTACCTCTTCGAGGCCGCGGTCAAGATGCGCCAGCTCGGCGTCGACCCGTCCAAGCGCCCGCTCGCTCGGGCGGCGGAGTAACCCATGATCGCCAGCTGGATCGATACGGGCGAACCCATCGCGCACGAGACGCTCCGCGCCGAGGGCGTGCACAACGAGGTCCTCGGCCTCGAGGCGGCGGCGCATCAGCCGGCCCTCGACGCGCTCCGGCGGGAGCGCGGATACGTGACCCAGGACGAAGTCGCGCTCGGCCCGGAGACGCCGCAGCTCGAGGCCATCTGCGCGAAGTTCGTGGACGAGCATGCCCACGACGACGACGAGGTGCGCTTCGTGCTCGAAGGCGAGGGCGTCTTCGACGTTCGAAGCCGCGACGACCGCTGGATGCGCGTGAAGGTGACGCCCGGGGACCTCATCGTCGTCCCCGCGAAGCGCTTTCATCGCTTCGAGCTCACGGAGGCGCGGTCCATCCGCTGCGTGCGCCTCTTCCAGGAGGCGAGCGGTTGGGTACCCCACTACCGAGCGAAGGCCGCCGAGTAGCGGCGGGCCAAGGGCCTACTCGGGGTCCGCGAAGCGCGGCGGGCGCTTTTGCAGCCGCGCCATCATCGCCTCCATCTGGTTCTGACTTCCGAGGAGCTCCTTCTGGAGCTTCGCCTCGAGGGCAAAGGAGGCCTCGGCGGAGAGCCCCGGGGCCGCGTCGAAGAGCTGCTTGCCGTGCCGCACGGCCGAGGGCGAGTGCCCGGCGATGACCCGTGCCGTGTCGCGGGCTGCCGCGAGGGCGTCGTCCACGACCCGCGTGACGAGCCCGAGCGCTGCCGCCTCCTCCGCGTCCACGACCCGCCCCGTGAAGGTGAGCTCCTTCGCGACGTCCGGGCGCACGAGGCCGAGGAGCGTCTGGCTCGCGCTCATGTCCGGAATGAGGCCCCAGGCGATCTCCATCACGCTCAGCTGCGCGTCCGGCGCCGCGTAGCGAAGGTCCGCGCCGAGGGCGATTTGAAGGCCCCCGCCGAAAACCGGTCCCTGCAGCGCAGCGATCACCGGCACGGGGAGCTCGCGCCAGCCCCAGGCCACCTCCTGAGCGAGGTTTGCGATGCGATCCGAAGGCCGCTCCATGAGCTCCCCGATCATCGCCTGCGGGTTCGCGAGCTGAGCCTTCACGTCGAGGCCGGCGCAGAAGGCCGGTCCTTCGCCGCTGAGAACGACGGCGCGCAGGTCCTTGCGGTGCGCAAGATCCCGCGCCGTCCCCGCGATGGCGCGAAACATCGGGAGGTCCAGGCCGTTGCGTTTGTCCGGCCGGTTCAGGCGCACGTGGGCGATGCCGGCGTCGTCGATGTCGCAGAGCACGCGGGCGTGGTCGTCACTCATGCTCCCAGCATCGCTGGACGAAGAGCGCGTGTCACTGGCCAGGGCCGAGACGCGGCGGCCCCTCAACGGCCGAGGGCGAGGCTCGCCAGGGCGACGAGCGTGGCCGAGAGCGCGGCGGTGACCGGCACGGTGAAGAGCCAGCTCGCCACGATGCCCCGGAGTACGCGGAGGTTCAGCGCCCCGAAGCTCCGGGCGAACCCCACGCCCACCACCGCGCCGACCACCGTGTGCGTCGTGCTGATGGGCAGGGCCAGCTTGCTCGCGATCACGATGGTCGTCGCGGCGGCGAACTCCGCGGCGAAGCCTCGGGAGGGCGTCAGCTCGGTGATCTCTCTCCCGATGGTCGCCATCACGCGGAAGCCGTAGGTCGAGAGGCCGAGCACGATGCCGAAGGCGCCGATCATGAGCACGTTGAGGGGGACCTCCACCCGCTCGCTGAGGCCCTCCTGGACGGCGCCGAAGACCGCGGCCATGGGGCCGACGGCGTTGGCTACGTCGTTGCTTCCGTGGGCGAAGGCCACGTAGCAGGCGGTCACCACCTGGAGCCCGCGGAACACGCGTTCGGCGCGCTCGGACTCGCTGCCCTCGAGATCGCGCCAGCGTCGCGAACGGAAGAAGGCCACGGAGAGGGCGCTGAAGAGCAGCCCCACGGCCACGGCGATGGGCAGCGCGGTCCCCAGGGACTGGTCCATCCGGAGTGGCTGGAGACCCCGGAAGATCATGGCCAGCGCCAGCGTCAGCCCGATGGGAAAGACGAGCACGGGCCCGAGCCGTTGCAGCGCGACGACGGCGTCTTCGGCGCGGAGGATGCGCGCTCGGATCACGGAAAAGACCGCGAAGCCGAGGAGCCCTCCGAGCGCGGGCGAGAGCACCCAGCTGGCGGCGATGCTCCCCATCACGCCCCAGCGGACGACGTCCACGCCGCCGGCCCAGAGGCCAAAGCCGAGCACGGATCCGACGATGCTGTGCGTCGTGCTCACGGGCCACCCGAAGTACGTGGCGATGTGGAGCCAGAGCGCCGCGGCGAGGAGACAGCAGGTCATGCCGACGGCCACCAGCATGGCGTCGCCGCCCTCGGCCAGCGTCTCGACGCCCACGATGCCGCCGCTGATGGTGCGCGTGACGCTGCCTCCGACGAGCAGGGCGCCACCGAACTCGAAGACCGCCGCCACGATGAGCGCCGAACGGAGCGTGAGGGCGCCGGAACCCACGCTCGTGCCCATGGCGTTCGCCACGTCGTTGGCGCCGATGTTCCAGGCCATGTAGAGGCCCGCGGTCGCCGTCACGGCCAGGACGATGGTGACGAGGTCCATGGCGGCGAGCTATTTCGCGACGAAGAGGCGGAACTGGTCGCCCACGTTCTCCGCGTGGTTCGCGATCTCGCCGATCTCGTTCAGGACCTTCGTCCACATGAAGAGCGCCACCGGGGCGAGCTGGTCCTCGGCGCGGAAGAGCACCTTGGCGCACTGGTCCTGGAGCTTGTCGGCGGTGTGCTCGCGCTCGCCGAGGCGTCGCACCAGGCTCAGCGCCTCGTCTGCCGCTTCGCCGCCGAAGCTCGCGCGAACCAGCGTGTCGAGCTGGCCCACGAGCTGGGAGGCCATCGCCACGGTCTCCATGACCGCGGACGTGAAGCTCTCGAGCGGAGGCCGGAGGCCGTCGGGCACCTCGAGGGGCCGGAGCGTCAGCAGCACGCCGACGTCCTCGGCGCTGTCGGCGATGCGGTCGATGACGCTCACGAGGCGCAGCACATCCCTCCGGTCCACGGGGAGAAAGATGCGAAGCGGCATCTCCGTGCGCACGCGATTCTTCACCTCGTCCGCGGCCCCCTCGAGGATCGAGGTCTCCTTGGCGAGTCGCGCGACGCCGGCGTCGTCCCCGGCGAGCAGCGCTGCAACGAGCGCCGGCACCCGCTCCGCGCAGGCCTTGGCCGCCGCCATCTGTTCCACGATGCGCGGAAAAGGGCTCTTCGCGAGCAGGTTGGCCAGGGGGATACGCATGGACGCCGCCCGGCGAGGCTGACAGAGCGTGCCGGGGGACACCAGGGGCCCCTCGACGCTGGGCCGGCGTAGCGCCAAGCTGGCGCCGTGAACGCTTCCAAAGACGCGACGTCGCCGCCTTCGCCGGCGGGCCTGGTCGCGGCCGCGGGCACCGTCGAAGCGTGGGCCTACGGCTACGTGACGACGCGGTCCCTCGAGGAGAAGCTTTCGCCGCCGCCGCCGCCGGGCCGGTGGCGCGACGAGGGGCACGTCGCACCTTCGGCCCCGGGCCGTCCAGCGGGCCTCCGCGTGATGGCCAAGGCGCCGCGCATGCCCCGGAAGGCGGGCACCCCCGCAGCGCGGGCGAAGCTGCTTCATACCTTCCTCCACCACGAGCTCCAGGCCGCGGAGCTCATGGCCTGGGCGCTGCTGGCCTTTCCCTCGGCGCCCGCGCCCTTTCGCCAGGGCTTGCTCGCGATCCTCCAGGACGAGCTCCGCCATGCCGCGGACTACCGCGTGGCGCTCGAGGAGCTGGGCGTGGCCTACGGGGACCACCCGGTGCGCGACTGGTTCTGGGAGCGCGTGCCGCGCTGCCGCACGCCGGCGAGCTTCGTAGCGACGCTCGGCCTCGGCCTCGAGGCGGCCAACCTCGAACACACCGCGCGTTTCGCGGCGCTCTTTCGTGCGGCCGGCGACGAGGCCGGCGCGCGGCTCCAGGAGCGCATCGGTCAGGAAGAGATCGCGCACGTGGCCTTTGGCGTGCGCTGGTTCGAGGCCTTCCGGGGCTCCCTTCGTTTCGAAGACTGGTCCGCCGCGCTCCCGCCGCCGCTCTCGCCCTTGCTGATGCGGGGCACTCCCGTGGCCCGCGACGCCCGGCGCCGTGCGGGCATGAGCGACGCCTTCGTCGGCGCGCTCGAAGCCTGGCGCCCGGCGCCTTGCGCACCGTGACTCGTGACCCATGACCCGCTCGGCCTGGCTGCTCAACCTCGACGCCGAAGACGAACTCGCCGGTCGGCCGGTCGCCCGCGCCCGGCTCGCGCGCTTCGCGGCGAGGGTGGCGCTCCCGCCGGGGGACCTCCGGCTCCGGGCGGAAGCCCCGCTGCCGGAGGGCGTCCAGCTCCGCTGCTGGTCCCCCACGCCCGGCGCCATGGACCGGCTCCGCGCGATGCAGCTGTGCCTCCCCGAGGTGCCTTCCGGCGCCGTACTCTCCCGGGTCCTTCACCGGGCCTTTGCCCTCGAAGCGGGCGCTTCGCTCCCGGGCCAGTCCTTCCATCGCGGCTCCTTCGACGCCTTCCGGAGCGCCATGCGGGACGCCCCGCTGCGGGGCTGGAGGTGGAAGCTGGCGCGAAGCTACGCCGGGCGCGGCCAGCGGCGCGTGGCCCGCGCGGAGGCCCTCACCAAGGCGGACCGGGCCTTCGCCGAACGCGCCCTCGCGGGAGAGGGGCTGCTCCTCGAGCCCGAGGTGGACGTCGTTCATGAAGCCGCGACCCACGGGTACGTTCGCCGGGACGGCGCCGTGGCCACGCTGCCGCCCGTCGGCCAGCGCGTGGTGCGCTCGACCTGGCGCGGGACCGTGGACCTCCACCCGGCCCTTGCGTCGCAGCGGGCGGCGCTCCGGGCCTCCGCCGCGGCGACGGGTCGCCAGCTTCACGCGGCGGGCTATTGGGGCCCCTTCGGCGTCGACGCCTACCTCTTCCGGGACGGCGCCGAGCTCCGGCTGAACGCCCGCGGCGAGGTGAACGCCCGCTGGACCATGAGCTCCGTGCCCCGGGCCCATGCGCTCCTGGCCCTGCTGGAGCGCAGCCCTTCGCCGCGCGCTCAGCTGAACACGTAGACGAGCTGCGCGACGCCGGCGACGCAGCCGAGCGCCGCGCCCGCCAAGATCAGCTTCCACTCATCCTGCTGGAAGGCCGGGCGCAGCACGCCCTCGAACTCGTCCGGCGGCAGGCGCTGCATGCGCTCGTCGATCTCCTGCCGGATGTCGACGGCCTTGTCCGCAAAGGTGTGCAGGAGGCCGCCCTCGGCCGGGATCTGCGCGACCACGCGCTCGAGGAGCTCTTCGCGCAGACCGGCCTGCTGGTCCGGGGGCACGAGCATGGCGGCCATGGGGTGCGCGGCGTAGCGGTCGATGAGCGCCCCCACGTGCGTGCGGACGATGCGCTCGATGTGCGCGCCGGTCTCGCCGGTGGTCATGGTCTTCGTGAGGTTGTCGGCGTTGAGGACCTTGCCCGCGGTCAGCCGGGAAAACTCCGCGGCCACCTCGGCCTGACGCCGGTGGAAGAGGCCTTGGATGCGCAGCCCCATCACCGCGACCGGCTCCTTGGGGTGGAAGATGAGCTTCAGCGCCACCCAGTTGGTCGCGTAGCCCACGAAGAAGCCCGCCGCCGGGAGCACGAAGTCCGCGGGCAGGTACACCCAGATGGCCATCTGCACGAGGCCGAAGAGAAAGCCGAACCAGATCCCGGAGCGCTCGATGAACACGAACTCCGCGTCGCCGATCTGCCGGAACATCACGCTCATCAGGCGCCGGTCTTCCATCACGGCCTTCACGACGACCTGCTCGAGGTCGAGGATCTCGGTGATGTTGGCGCTGAAGTCGTCGACGATACGGACCGCGACCTCGCGAACCTCCCCGGCGAGCGTCTCGCGGACCTTGCCCTGCATCACTTCGCCCGCGTTGGCCCAAAGCTGCGGGGCCCGCTGCGTCGCCACCTCGTCGAGAATCTCGTCCGTGACCTGGGCGACCACGGGGTCGAGGTCCTTCGCGAAGGCCTCTCCCTTGAAGGGCGCGAAGAGCTCTTCGAGCGTCAGGAGCTTCGTGAGGATGAGCTCCGTCGACATCTGCGCGAGGCGTCGCGCGTTTTGCGGGATGATGCCCTGCCACCCGAGAAAGGGACGTATCCCGATGAACTCGGTCGGGTAAAACATCATGCGCACCGCCACCACGTTGGTGAACCAACCGACGAAGGCGCTGAAGACGGGGATGAGGAGGACCAGCGCGTCTGCAGCGATGCGGTCCACGAAGCTCACGGCGGGCACTCATGACGGCCCACGGGAGCCAAGTCAACAAGGCGGCGAGCACGGGCCCGCGCGTGAGCTTGCGCAGGGACCGGGCGCATCGCGTCGCGCTCGGACATCGATGTCATGGTCGGTGACCTCGAAGCAGGCGCGGACCGGGATGCGTTGGGTCCGAAGCGTGCGAGCGACCGCGTTTTCCTCAAAGGTTCCGTGAGCGATAGTGGTCATGACGACCTGTCATGACGGTTTGGCATCGCTGTTGCTTACTCGTCGAGCACCTACGGCGCGGGTCGCTTGCTTGCCCGGCATGAACCGGCGCCGCTTTCTCGCTTGATGGCCCCTCGGCCTCGCTTCCTTTCTTCCTTTCCTTCCTTGCTCGCCCGAAAGGGCGTCTCAGGGCGTGTGCGCTTCGGCGCTCACCTGGGGCTCCCTTTCGGGCGCTGCTTTCTTATCGACGTACGGCGAGGCCGTCCGTTTCTTGGTAGGGCAACGCCCCTGTGGCCTTCACTATGCCGATGGACGCCCTCCGTGACGTTTCGATCAGGTCGTTTCTCGCGCCGGGCCCGTGTCTCCTCGTGGCGCTCGGCCTCTGTGCAGGCTGCGTCAGCTTCCGTGACGACCTCGCGCGGGCCGAAGCGCTCTACGTCGACGCACGCTATGAGGAGGCGGAGGTCTGGTTCGTGGCGCTGGCCCCGGAGCTGCGGGACGCGGTCACCGTAGACCGGCTCCGCTACAACTATTTGCGGGGCATGACGGCCTATCGCCTCGAGGCGCGCGGCGATGCACTTCACCACCTGGCGCTCGCGCGGGAACTCCTCGAACGTATCCCCGCGGGCGCGCTGCCGCGGCCCCAGGCAGCCCAGCTACGCCGCGTTCTGGATGAATTGACCCCTCGCGGGCCCACGCATCGCGCGACCCCGCGGCCATCCGGGTGATTGTAGAACGCGCGCTCGCCTCAGCGCGCCGCGCGGAGCGCCTGGAGCCGGTCCTTGGCCGCCAGCTTCTCGCGCTTCAGGCGCTGCATCTCGAGCTGCTCTCCCTCGCTCAGCCCGTGCCGGCGGCTGAGTACGGCGCATCGTTGCTTCAGCTCCGAGTGCTTCGCCTCGAGACGGGCGAGCTGAACTTCGGGGCTCGATGAACGACGGACACGGGCCATGCGGCACCTCCTGGGGGGGCGTTCGGGTTGGATTGTCAGCGCTCGCCCGGCCCTTGCGGGCGGCGTGGAGCCGGCCCGGCAGGAGCGTGAGCGACCTCCGGAGGGTACGAAACCGCTACGCCCACTGCAACGGGGGCCTTTACCTCGCCCTTGCCGGCGACCATGGTCCCGGCACGCCGCCGCTGAATAGGCGCGCGAGCCACCCGTTCCAATGATCATGCGACCCGCGACCCGACCCCGCCTGATGGTGCTTGCCCTCGCTTCGGCGCTGTTGACCGCCCTCGTGGGCGGTGCCGCGGCCCAGGAATCGCCTCGGCTGAGCGCGCGCGACGTCGCGGGGCTCTTGCAGGCGTTCTACGATCAGACCACGACCCTCGAGACGCGCTTCGCGCAGCGCCAGTACACCAAGGTCTACGACCGCGTCGACGAAGCCTCCGGTCGCGTCGTCTTCAAGAAGCCCGGCCGCATGCGCTGGGACTACGACGCCCCGAACGGCCAGGTCTTCGTGAGCGACGGGCGCACGCTGACCATCTACCAGCCGCCGGAAGAGGGCGAGCGCGTCGGTCAGGTGCTCGAGCGGCCTGTGAGCGACGACCAGCTCCCGGCGGCCTTCAGCTTCCTGACGGGCACGGGCCGCCTCGGTCGCGATTTTCGGATGCGGCTGCTCGACCCCGCGCGGCAGGGCTGGGGGGACGTGCCCGGCGGGTACGTGCTCGAGTGCCGCCCGCGCCAGGCCTCCCCGCACTACGAGCGTGTGCTCTTCTACGTGCGCGTGCTCAGTCGCGGTGAGCGGCAGGCGGCGGTGATCCAGCGCGTGCTCATCGTCGACGGGGCGGGAAACACCAACCGCTTCGACTTCGAAGCGTCCGGTATGCGCTTCGACGGCGAGGTCCCGGACGAGCGCTTCGCCTACGAGCCGCCGGCGGGCACGCGGCGCGTGCGGCCCTGAGCCCGGCGCGAGCCCAGGGTGACGCGGCGACTTCGCCGGGCCTAGCGTCGGCTCAGCAGCGCTTCGAGGCTCTCGAGCAGTCCGGCGGGCGCTTCCCGGGCGGCTGGCCGCCGCGGCCAGGTGAGGGCCCGGGACAGCGCCGCGGCGAGCGCCGCTGCGTCTCCGGGCGCGACGAGCCCTACCCGGGGCGTGTCCCGGAGGAGCTCCGGTACGCCACCGATCGCCGAGGCGACGATGGGCAGCCCCGCCAGCGCGGCCTCCCGGACGCTGAGTGGCGCTCCCTCGGCCAGGCTGGGCTGTACGAACACGTCGGCCGCCGCGAAGGCGTCGTCCTTGGCGTCGCCGAGCAGCAGGCCCGGCAGCCGGAGGTCCAAGCCGGCCTCCCGGGCCGCCTTCGCGAGCCGTGCCCGCTCCGGTCCTTCGCCTCCGATGAACACCGTCGGCGCGTGAGCGCCCGCCTCTAGCGCCGCCGCCGCCGCCACCAGGTGCCGGTGCCCTTTTAGCGCCACGAGGCGCCCGAGCGCGAAGAGCACGGGCCCCGGGCCCAGGCCCAGGCGGCGGCGGGCGCCTTCCCGGTCTCGGCGATGCGGCGCGTCCGCGGGGAGCGGAGACACGAGCGCCGGGTCGATGCCCAGGCGCCGGAGCCGCGCGGCGTGGTGCTGGCTCACGGTCCACACGTGCGCCCCGCGGGTGGCGGACCGGGCCAGGGCGCCGCCGCCGGGGAGGCGCTCCAGGAGCGTCAGGTCGCTCCCGTGCACGACGACCACGCGCGGCAAGCGCGGCGTCGCCAGCCTCGCGACCAGCCCCGCGGGCACCGCCCAATGGGCCAGCACGGCGTCCCAGTGTCGGGCCCCGCGACGCATCGCGCGGCCGAGCGCCGCGGGGAAGGTGAGGGCGCCCCCCCAGGCGAGCGGGTCCCGGGCGAGCGTGGCCAAGGCCCCGGGCCCGTAGAAGGTCCGCTCGAGTGGCTTCGGGGCGTAGCGAACCCACTGCGCCCCCGGCGCCGGTCGACCGCGAGCGGCTGCCGGCGCGAGCACATCGACCTCGTGCCCGCGCGCTTCGAGGAGCCTTTGGAGCGTGGCCACGAAGGGGCCGGAGGGCTCCGAGCGATCCCCCAGGAGACGCGGGTAGCTCGTGGTCGGCATCCCGATGCGCATGCGCTTCCGGAGCCCGGCCCTCGCCTCAGGCCAGCCGGCGCAGGCGAAGCGCGCCGCGCTGGCGCCGCCAGGCGGCCCTCAGCAACAGAAACGGGATGACCAGCACAGCGTGGCGGAGCCCGAGGCCGGACCGCTCGTCGCCATAGACGGGGCGCACCGGGACCTCCGCGACGGTCACGCCGGCGCGGGCCAGCGCGGCGAGCAGATCGTTGGGGTAGCCGTAGCCAGGCCAGAGCGCGCTCAGGTCGATGCGGGCCGCCGCGCGACGGCCGAGCGCCGTGTACCCGCATTGGCTGTCCCGGACAGGAAGCCCCGTCGCCCAGGCCGTCGCCCGGGCGAGCACGCGCGTCCCGAGGAGCCGGGACCGGGGCATGTGCCGCGCGACGTCCGGCCAGCGCGTGCGATCCCCTTTCACGTAGCCGGCCTCGCCACGAACGAGCGGGGCCAGGAGCGCTCCCAGGTCGCCGGGGTGCATCTGCGCGTCGCCGGCCATCACCACGGCCACGTCGCATCCTTCGGCGAAGGCGGCGTCGTAGCCGGTCGCGATGGCCGCTCCGACGCCTCGCTTGAGACGGTGGCGGAGCAGACGGACGCGCGCTTCCCGGCGCTCCACGACGCGTCGGCTCGTCCCGTCGCGGCTCCCGTCGTCGACGACGACGACGCGGTCGACCCAGCAGGGCACGGCGTCGAGCGTCCGGTCGATGAGCCGCGCTTCGTCGTGGGCCGGCACGACCACGGCGACGCGCAATCCACCGTGCACTTACTCGACCGTGACCGTCTTCGCGAGGTTGCGCGGTTGGTCTACGTCCGTGCCTTTGAAGTCGGCCACGTAGTAGGCGTAGAGCTGAAGCGGCAGCACCGTGAGCATCGGCGTGAGCACCTCGTCCACGGCCGGCACCTCGACGAGGTCGTGGCTCGCGGCCCGGGCGCGCTCGTCGCCTTCGGTCGCGATGGCGATCACCTTCGCGTCCCGAGCCTTGGCCTCTTCCAGGTTCGACAGGCTCCGGTCGTAGGACGAGTCCCTGGGGC
>JBCCAW010000382.1:0-5845 GCA_039814655.1 Myxococcota bacterium
GCCGCCGAGGCCGCCGAGGCACCCGGCGACCGGTTCCCCACGCTGCTTTGGCCGCTTCGCGGCCCGGCCCAGCTCGCGGCCCGCCCGCGCGGCGTGAACCTGCACGCGGCGCCGGGAACGCCTGTCCGCGCCACGGCCGACGGGCTGGTGGTGCACGCGGGGCCGGGCCTGCCGGGTGTGGGCCGCGCGGTGGTGCTGCTCCACCCGGACGGGAAGGTCACGCTCTACGGCGCCTGCGGCGACCTTCACGTGGAGGTCGGTCAGAGCGTGCGCCGCGGCGAGTGGATCGCCCGCGTCGGACCCAGCGATGCCCCGCACCTGCACTTCCAGCTGCGGCAGAGCGGCGAGGCCCCGGACGTGGTCCCGCACTTCGTGCAGGTGCCCGCCTCGCGGCCGGAGGAAGCACACGATGCCGCGGCGAACGAGCGCCGCGCCGAGCATCCGGGCTGAGCGCGTACGGGGGCTACGCCCGGCGGACGGCCCTGCTAGGCTCGGGCCATGGCTTGGGTTCGCGCGTCCCTTCCCCTCCTGGCTCTCGCCGTCGCCGCCGCGGGCTGTGACTTCATCCCCGGCGACGATCCGCCGGGCTTCGGCTCCACGGGCAGCGGCGGAGGCATCGGGGACGGCTGCGAAGACGAGACCCGTTGCCGCATGGGACTGAGCTGCGTGGAGGACGCGGGCGCGAGCACCTGCCAGCTCACCGGCGAGACCGCCGAAGGGGAGAGCTGCGTGCTCTCCGGCGAGTGCGCGGAGGGCCTCTACTGCCCCGCCGAGGTGTGCGACGGGGACGATTGCGTCCGCGTCTGCGCCCCCGGCGGGACGACCGAGTCCGGCGGCAACTGCGCGACCACGGCGGACTGCATGCCCGGCCTCAGGTGCGTGTTCGGCGACGATGGCTTCTTCGCCCGCTGCCAGGAGACCGGCACCGGCGACATTCGAGACAGCTGCATCGAGGACCTCGACTGCTACGCCGGGCTCTTCTGCCTTTCCGGTCAATGCAGCAATGCGCCGGCGGGGTCCGGCGTGGCCACGGACGCCCCGCGCACGCGGATTTGGTCCGGCGCTGGCAACTGCCCGGCGGGCGAGGCTACGGAGGCGCCTACGGCGTACTTCCAGGTGCCGCGGACCGCCGGGTCCACGGGCGACTTCTTGCGCATGCCCTACCCCAACGACATGCGCCGCTCGGCGGAGGGCCTCGACCTGAGCGGTCACCCTTCCCCCACGGACGCCTTCCCGAACCAGCGCCTCATCGACGACTACCTCGAGGCCGCCAGCGAGGACCTCGATGGCTTCGGCCGAAACCCCGTGGCCTACTTCCGCTTCTCGCGCCCGGCCGCCGCGGACTCCTTCAACGGCAACTCCGTGCGGATCATCGACGTCGACGCGAGCGGCCCGAGCTTCGGCCAGGAGGTCGCCCGGGCCTGGCTCGTGACCACGGGACCGGCCCAGCTGACGCGGTACCTCTGCCCGAACTGGGTCGGGGTCCGGTCGCAGCACGGACGCCCGCTGGCGCCGGGCCGCAGCTACGCCGTGCTGCTCACCCGGGAGGTGCGGGGCACCGAGGGCGAGTCCTTCCAGCCCGACGCAGACTTCACGGCCACGCTCGGCGCGACGCGGCCCGGGGACCCGGAGCTGGCACTCGCCTGGGACGCCCACGCGCCGCTTCGGGCCTACCTCGCGTCGGAGGACCCCGTTGTGAGCGCGGCGGAGCTGCTCGTCGGCACGGTGCTGACGACGCAGAGCGAGCGTGACCACGGGCGCCTGCGGGAGGTTATCCGGGCACAGGATGCGCCCGCCTTGAGCGACCTCGCGGCCTGCGCCGACGGCGTCGCGCACCCCTGCGACGACGGGACCGAAGCCCGGGCATGCGTGGCGGAGAGCGCCGAGTTCACCGAGCTCCGGGGGCGCATAGAGCTCCCGATCTTCCAGCAGGGCACCGCGCCCTACCTGGAGGCCGGCGGCGCCATCGCCTACGACGCGGGCGGCGCGCCGACGGTCGCTCGGACCGAATCCGTCTGCTTCGCGCTCACCGTGCCGAACGCGACGGCCCCGGCCGCGGGCTGGCCGCTGATCGTCGCCGCGCACGGCACCGGTGGCAGCTTCCGCACGGCGGCGCGCAACGGCCTCGCCGCGGACGCAGCGACGGCGAGCGTCGAGGGCGCCCCCGTTCCCACGGCGACGCTGGCCATCGACCTGCCCCAGCACGGCGCGCGGCGCGGTACCGGCGAGGGCAGCGACGAGGACGAGGACGTGCTCTTCTTCAACTTCGCCAACCCCCGCGCGGCCCGGGACAACGTGATTCAGGGCGCAGCGGACCTCTTCAGCCTCGTGCACTGGGCCGTCAATGGACCCGGCATCGAAGCAGCGAGCTCACCGACGGGCGAGGACATCCGCTTCGACGCGAGCGCCATCGCGCTCTTCGCGCACTCGCAGGGGGCGACGCACGCCGACCTGATGGCGCCCTACGAGCCGGACCTCGCGGCCGTGGTGTTCAGCGGCAACGCCGGGGACCTCACGCTTCAGCTCCTCCAGAAGCGGGCGCCCCTCGACATCGCCGCCCTCGTGCCCTTCGCGCTCCAGGACGCCGACGGGGCCGGCCAGCTCCCGAGCGGCGACTACCATCCGGCGCTGGCGCTCCTGCAGATGTTCTTCGACGCCGCGGACCCGGTGAACTACGCGGGCCGTCTCACGAGCAGCCGCCCGGGCGGCGTGCCGGCCCGGAACGTGTTCATGACCTTCGGTATCGGCGACACCTTCACCGTGGACGACGCGCAGCTCGCCTACGCGCTGGCCGCCGGCCTCCCGCACGTGCCGCCCTTCGCCCGGACCCTCGCGGGTCTCGACGAGACCGCCACCGTCCCCTTCTCCGCCAACCTCGAAGGCTTCACCGTGGGCCTCCGGTCCTACGAACCCCTCGAGGGCGACGACGGGCACTTCGTCGCCTTCCGTACCGATGCGGGCGTGGCGAACTCCCGCGCCTTCCTCTTCGAGGCCGTGGCCGGGAGCGCGCCCACGCTGCGCTGAGCGTGGGCGGCCCCGACCTCCGCCGCGCCCGGCGTCTCAGCCGTAGAAGTACTCCTCGCGAATCACCTTGCCGTCCGCGACCTGGTACACGCCGACCTCCTCGAGCTGCATGCGCTGCTTCGACGCCTTGTGCGTGATGTCGAAGCGGTAGATCACCGCGAAACGGTCCTCCCCGTGCGGAAAGGGCCCCTCCGCGGAGCCGCCGTGGACCTCGTGCTGCGCGATCCACCACTCGTTCTTGGCGATCACCGCCGCCTTGCCCTCGGCGATGCGGTCGCCCTCCGGCGGCGCCATCGCTTCGACGCTGATCACGCCGTCCGCGTAGAGGTCCATCACGGCGTCGAGGTTCTGGCCCTTCTGGACGTAGCCTACGAGCTTCTCTCCCACTTGCTTCGCGTTCATCGGAATCTCCCATCCATCGCCGCTCGGCGACGACGACAGAGCTACCGGGGCTCACTGTCAGAACCTGTCAGGTTTCTTTCCGTCGTGGTCAGGCAGCGGGAGCGGGTCCGCGACGGACGCTGCGGCGGAGGCGTCCGGGTCGCGGCGCGGGCGGGCTTGCGCAGCCCGGCGGCCTCACGGAGCCTCTGGTGCATGGCCCATGGCTTCGATCTCGCCCGCCTCGGGGGTCTTCAGGGGCTCGATGCGCTCGTGCAGGCCGTGCTGGGGGCCGGCGACCTGGCCCTGTCGATGCAGCGTGACGTGCTGCGCGGCGACGGCATTGCCCGAAAAGCCGACGCCAGCCCCGTCACCGTGGCCGACGAGGCCGTCGAAGCTCGGCTCCGCGCGCACGTGGATGCGCACCACCCGGAGGCGGGCTGGCTGGGCGAGGAGACGGGCTCCGCGGCGCCGGACGCGGCCCTTCGCTTCATCGTCGACCCCATCGACGGAACGCGGGCCTACCTCCGCGGTCTCCCGACCTGGTCCGTGCTCGTCGCCGTGGAAGCCGAGGGCGTCCCGAGCGTGGGCATCGCCTACCTCCCGGCCACCGGGGATCTCTTCGTGGGCGTGCGGGGAGGCGGCGCAAGGGTCAACGGCCGGCCCTGCCGGCTGAGCGCCGTCGCGAGCCTGGACGAGGCCCTCGTCTGCCACGGCGCCCTCGCGCAGTTCACGGGCGCGGGCCGGGAGTCGGCGCTCGGTGCGCTCGCGCGAGGCACCTACACGCAGCGCGGCATCGCCGATTTCGCCAGCTACGCCGCGCTCCTTCGCGGCCAGGCGGACGCCGTCGTGGACCCGGGCGTGATGCCCTACGACGTCGCGGCGGCGGCCGTGCTCGTGCGCGAGGCCGGCGGTAGGGCCACGGACCTCAGGGGCCACGAGACCGTCCACGGCGACGGCTTCGTGGCGAGCAACGGTGCGCTCCACGGTCCGCTTTTGGCCCTCCTCGACGCGGCGTGAACGCGCCGGCCACGATGCTCGCCGCGCGCACGGGGACCGTCCTCGTCCTGCTGACGCTGGCGGCCTGCGCCGAGGCGGCCGGGCGGGCGCCGGCCGGCAGCATGGCGCTCGAGGGCCCGGCGCCCCGGGCGCTCCCCGTGACGGACGGTCCTCCGGGGACGACGCGGACGCTGCTCCTCGAGGCCCTCGCGGGCGCCCCGGGGGCGTCGACGCTGGTCGGCCGGGGAACCTGGGCGACGCGCGTACTTCCTCGGCCGGGCGAGTCGCCGCGGGAGGCCGGCGCGGCGGGCCGGACCTTCGTGCGCCGGTCCCTCGGCGCCCGGGAAACGCCGAGCCATGGCGCGACGAGCCAGCTCGAGCTGGCCTATCGGCTCGGGGCCGGCGACCGCGGCGCGTACCTTGGAGGGCGCGTGCGCACCGGCGCCGAGCGCGTCATGGCCGAGCTGCGCGTGAGCGACCCGGGCACCGTCGGCGCGCGCTTCGTGCTTCGCTTCTTCGCGACGGGCCCTCGCGAACGCTTGCGGGACGTAACCCCCGGCTACCTTCGCGGGCGGCCCCTGGGCCGCGGGGTCTACCGCAGCTGGGTGCCCATCCCTCCTTCGGGCGCGCGCGTGCTCGCCTACGTGGAGGTCCGCGTGCGGGGGGAACGGGTCGCGGAAGGCTACGCGAGCCCCGTGAGCGTGGAGCGCCCATGGCTCGACTGAGCCGGGCGCTGCTCCTCCTCGGCGCGGCTCTGGTCGCCTTCGGGGCCGCACGGGCCCTCGACGCCGCCCTAAGCCACGCGCCCCTCCGCGCGCGCTGGGAGACCGCCCGGGACGCCGGCGACGCGCTCGCGAGCGACCGCGCCTACGCCGCGTCCCGCGACGCCCACGAACGCGCGCACGGCGCGGGGCGGCTCCTGGGCTTCGGCTTTCTGCTCCTCGGGCTCCGGGCTCGGCCGCGGCGCGTCGGGCTTCGCGTCGGGCTCGTGCTGGCCGGCGTGCTGGCCGCGGCGGCCCTGAGCCTCGACGACGGCGAATCCGCGGTGCTGCGGACGCTCACGGCGGCGGCGCCGGGGACGGCCGTGGGCCTGTTCCTGGCGGGACTCGGCGGGGGTTTCGCGCCGCGGGGCCCGCCGGCGCGCGCGCGCGAGTGAGCGCCGGAGGTTCTGTTGAATGGCCACTCAGTTGAATGGCCACTCAGTCCGGACTAGCGTCCCCGGCATGGGTTCCAGTCCTGCCGGCTCCGCGCACTCGCGTGACGTCACGACCGCTCCTCCGGCGCTGCCGGAGGTGCACGACGAGGCGGGAGATACGCCGCTCTGGCTCCCGGCGCTCGGCGCCGCGCTGCTCGCGGCCGTGGGCCTCTTTCTCATCTTCCGCGCAGCGTTCGCGGACGCCGCCGAGCTGAGCGATACCGCGGCGGAGATCGACACCGCCGCGGA
>JBCCAW010000656.1:0-3148 GCA_039814655.1 Myxococcota bacterium
GCTTTCAAGTGTTTCCAAGTGTTATTCCCAATTACCACTAGTTGTAACATCAGTCCTTGAGCCGAATCTGAGTGGTTTTCTATTTCTAATTTCCTCACGGAAGACGGCGACGGCGACCTTCACGCCGTCCCGGGCGTGTGCAGCGGCGGCTGGCCCGACGACGACTGCGACGACACGGCCCCGGAGATCTTCACCGGAGCCCCGGAGTTCTGCTCCGGGTCCGACGACGACTGCGACGGCACCATCGACGAGGCGGCGGCGGTGGCGGACGACTGCGCCGAGGGGAGCTGCGAGCTCGGCTGCCGCGTGCGCCGCAGCCGTGACCTCGGCAGCTCCAGCGCCTGCGGCATTTCGGGCGCCATGGACGCGGTGAGCTGCTGGGGCGATATCCCGGGCCCTTTCACCGCGGGCGCCGGGGCCGTCCATACGACGCTCACGCTCGGGACCGATGCCGAGCGCGCCTGGGCCCCGGTCTCCATCGGCCTCACGGGCGCCGAGGTGGTCGCGCGAAACCCCTTCGCGGCATGCGCGGTGCTCGCGGACCGTACGCTCCGATGCTGGGGCCACAACGACGTGGCTGCCCTCGGCGTCGGCGACTTCGCGCTGCGTCGCGCGCCGGTCACGCCGCCCGGGCTCTCGGAGGTGATCGATGTGGCCGTGGGGCCCTTCACGGTCTGCGCGCTTCAAGCCGATGGCGAGGTCTACTGCTGGGGTGACACCACGGACATCGAGCCCGGGTTCGCCAACTTTGCACGGCTCGGCCAGCCCACCTCGGCCGTCGCCGACCCGCGCCGGCCGACGCGCGTGCCCAGCCTCGAGCGCATCGTGGAGCTTGAGAACTCCGGCGAGCTGTTCTGCGCGCGACGCTACGACGGCGTCGTGTTCTGCTGGGGTGGCCCGCCCATCGGCGACGGGAGCGACGTCGCCAGCGAGGTGCCCGTGCGCGTCGTGGGCGCCTCCCCGGCCCTCGGCCTCCGCGGGGGGCTCGGGTTCCCCGGCAGCGGGTTCTTCGCGCCGGAGCAGCTCATGTGCGCCGAGCTCACCACCGGCTGGCAGTGCTGGGGCAGCGCCGGCGCCGCCGTGGGCCACGGGAGCACCGCGACGGCGTCGGAGCCGAGCCCGCTCACGGCGCCGAGTGACGCGCCGGTGGATCTCTCGCCGGGTTTCGTCCGTAGCTGCGCCGTCCTCCCGGGCGGCGGCGTCGAGTGCTGGGGGCAAGACGGCGACGGGAGCTTCACGCGGCCGAGCGCCGCGACCGCCATCGAGACCGAGGGGGTGGCCATCGCTGGCGTCACCGGCGCGACGTCCATCGTCTGCGGCGGCACGGTCTGCTGCGTCGAGACCGCCGTCGACACCCGGTGCTTCGGCGAGCCGGCTTCACCCACCTTCGGCGACGGCCTCGCTCGGGACGGGTCCGTGCCGACGACGCATTTCGGCGCCGCCGACGTCGCGACGCTCGCCGCGGGCACGGCGCACCTGTGCGTGCTCGAGACGCCGAGCGGCGCCACGCAGGGCACGGTGCGCTGCGGCGGTCGCGCTTCGCGGGGCAACCTCGGCATCGGGTCTTCGGACGACCACCTCCGCGTGACCTCGACGGCCCTGACCGACGCGGTGTCCGTCGACATCACGCGGGACCGGAGCTGCGCGCTGCGTGCGGGCGGGGGCGTGTCCTGCTGGGGAGCGGGCGCCGCCGGCGACGCCGCGGACACCGTCGACGCCGACGTGCCGCTCGAGGTGGACCTCAGCGGGCTCGGCGCGGCGTCGGTGAGTCAGGTCGCCACCGGCGACACCTTCAGCTGCCTCCGCGACGCCGGCGGTGCGGTGCGCTGCTGGGGCAGCGCGTCGGCGCTTTGCGGGGCCGCCGGGAGCACTTGTCTCCAGCCCGGGGCGCCCGTCGATGCGCGCCGCTACGACGAAGTCGCCGCCGGGGAGGGCTTCGCCTGCGCCCGCGATGGCGGCCGCGTGTACTGCTGGGGCAGTCAGTCTTCCGGTCGTCTCGGCAACGGCCTCACGGCCAGCGGGAGCGTGACGACGCCGACGCTCGTCGCGGGGCTCACCGACGCCGTGGAGCTCGCGCTCGGCGACGACCACGCCTGCGCCCGCCGGGCGACGGGCGCCGTCGCGTGCTGGGGCGAGAATGGGCAGTCGCAGCTCGGCGACGGCGGCACCTCGGACCGCGGCACCGTGGAGGACGTGAGCGGCGTGAGCGGCGCGACGGCGCTTCGCTGCGGCGTCGGCAGCTGCCTTGCCCGCGTGGCCGGGGGAGCCTGGGTCGGCTGGGGTGAAGACGCCGCGACGCTCGGGGCCGCGGCCGGGAGCAGCACGCGCACGGCGGTGCCCGCGGCTCACGCCGGGACGTACCTCGACCTGGCCATCGCCGCGGGGACGGTGTGCGGTCTCGAGGCCGGCGGGACCGTCGCCTGCTGGGGCCGGGAGTCGAGTCCTGCCCAGGACATGCGCGGTCTTCCGCCCTTCTCGAGCCCCTGAGCGGCGCTCCGGGGCTCCCGCTGCCGAGGGAGGACGGCCGCGCCTCCGCTGTCGTCAGCGTTCGTTCAGCTCGGCCAGGCGCGCTTCCACGTCCGGGGCCATGGCCGCGTAGCGGCCCGCGTCCAGCATGCGTCCGGCGAGGTAGGAGCTCCCTTCCGGGAGGCCGCCGAGGCGCTGCAGCACCGCGTCGTCCAGCGTCGCCGCCGCCGGCACGGGCCCCGCATGCCCCGCGGCCTCGGTCTTTTCCCGTAGTCGCTCGAGCCAGCCGAGCAGGTAGGTGTCGTAGCCGTAGTCCCGGCCGAGGTCGAACCACGCATCGTAGGCGGCGCCCATGGCCGCTGCCGCGCCGTCCGGACGCGCGGCGGCAAAGGCCTCGGCCAAGCCGCCGAACTCCGGGTGCTCGCACAGCGTCCGCCAGGCCTCCGGCGCGCCGGCTTCCGCCAGCTCGTGGCTCGCGGCCACGGCCCAGGCATCCGCGTCGGCCTCGAGCGCTCGGTTGAGCAGCAGGTAGCCCCGCGCATCCCAGGGGAGCTGCGTGCCGGGCTCGTGGAACTCGAGGATGGTCGTGAGCCCGAGACCGTCTTGCACGGCGTGGCGTCCTTCGTGCGCCAGGTTGCGCACGGCCTGCCAGAAGTCCTCGGTGCGCGTTCGCACCACGCGA
>JBCCAW010000093.1:0-14138 GCA_039814655.1 Myxococcota bacterium
GTGGAGGCTCCCCTCGGCGAGGACCCAGCGCTCGGGCGCCGTGCTTGCGGGAAAGCGAAGGCGCAGGTCACGGCATCCGATCTCCTCGAGCAGAGCCAGGTGTTGCCCGCAGCTTGCGAGGTTCTCGGCGGGCTCGGGAGGATCGGCGAGGGAGCCGTGCCGCAGCAACAGATGCGTCGGGCTCCGGTCCTCGATCGTGACCCGGTGCCGGGAGTGAAAGAACGACGCGAGCCGCGCCTCCTTCTCGATGAGCACCTCCGGGGTGGAGGAGTTGAGTAGGACGAAAAGAAGTGGGTGCTGAAGCGTGCGCAGCGTGGTGCCCGCGGCGAGCAATGAGCGCCCCCCGTCGCTGGCGTAAGCGGCCTCGAGGATGCGCCGATAGGGGCCTAGCGGCGCGCCATCGCCCTCGCCGTCGACTACGGCACGCACCGCCGCCTCGTCCGCGAGCGCCTCCGGGGCCGTGTCGGCAAGGCCTCGGAGCACGAGCGATGCCACTACGCGGCTGATGCTCCCGGCCACCCGCGCATGGTCGCCATGGCGCGCGCGCCGGTCAACGTGGCGCGCTCGTCCAAGGGCGCTGGCGCGACCCTGCAATCGATGTGGCGCACACCGGCGTAGGTCTCTCCCGTCGAGAGGGAAGATGATGAAGCAGCGACCTTGGATTCTGGTGTGGTTGGCGCTCCCGAGCCTGGCGGTAGCCCAACCGACGACTCGACCCTTCGGCGAGGTCGAGCTCTCGACCTACGCCGCGCACGACGCGCTCACGGGTCGACTGCGCCACGGCCGGAGCCATGGCGCAGCGCTCCGCGCGCGCGCCGTATGGCGCCCCGGGCACTGGCGCGCCGGTGCCCTGCTCGACGAGCTTTCGCTGGGGATCGGGTTTCTCGGCCACTGGAGCGCCCGCATGCCCACCAACGCCGGAGAGACGCAGCTCCAGCCGTACGACCTCGCCCCGAGCGGGAGCCTCGGCGGGGGTGCGTTCGTCGAGCTCCTCGGACCGCGTGACCGCTTCACGCTGACCTACCTCTTCGGAGTCACTGGGCGGGCCTCTCGCGGCGACGCGCTCTACCGGACCCTCGGCGAGACGGAGAGCTGGTCCCACGCGGCCGAGAGCGAGGTTGGGCAGAACCTGTACCTGACCTGGGAACGTTGCTGGCTGACCGCGATGGAGATGCGGGACGGCGCGCATCTCGTCGACGTGGCGACCGCCACCACCACAGCCCTCGGCGAGCTCCACATCGCGCAGTCGCTTGCAGTGACCATGCGCGTCGGGTGGATGCTCGGGCCCCTCGCCGGCACGACGCGCTCGAGCGGGGGACCCTGGTGGCGATCGCGCGAGGCCTACGTGTACGCGACGCTTGGCGTCGACGTCGTCGCCCGCGACGCCATGATCGACGGGCCGCTCTTCAACGACTCGCCGCACCCCCACGAAACGCGCGCGCGGCCGGTCGTCCCCGTGGCGGTTCTGGGCTTTCGCCTGCGCCCTTGGCGCCGGCTCTCGCTGGGCTACGCGATCGAGCTACGGGGGCGGGCGGTGGACGTCCCCGCGTCGGCGCCCACCACGCCGGCCTCCGGACACGCGACGGGCCGGCTCGACGTCGAGGTGACGTGGTGAGTCTCGACGGAGCACTGTGGCCGCCCCGGTCCGGGGAACACGCCGCCATGAACGGGGGTGGTCCCGTCTCCCGCCGGGACACAGCGCTCCTCGCGCTCTTTGGATTCGTGGCCGTCCTCGGGGTGGCCGGCTCGGTACTGCGCCTGGCCGAGACGGCCGGGCGGCATCACGCGCAGGCCGCCGCCTTCGAAGGGCGCGTCGCCGAGATTTGCGCCGAAGCCGCGCATCGTCACGACCCCGAGGCGCCACCCATCCGTGAAGGGGAAACGCCGGCCGGACCACCCGAACCGGACGTGGCCGCGCACCGGCGTTGACCGCTGCTGAGCGGCTCAGCGCGGCGGACCGCGAGCACGGTTTGGGCCGCGCGCCGGCTGCCGCCTCACCTGGCGGACGGCGCATCTCGCGATCGCCACCTCGGCATAACGCCGTCTCGCCCCGAGGCTGTCAGAGATGCGCGGCGAAACGCGAAAGGCACATCGAACCTTTTCACAGGAGGGTTTCGATGAATAGCGGACTACGAGTGAGCTTGGGATGCCTGATCGCGCTGACGCTGAATGGCTGTGCGGTCGAAACGCTGGAAGCACCGGAGGGGGCGACGGTGGAAGGCGAGCTGGTGGCCTCGTTGAGGACCGACGAGGGACTGCAGATGTGGTTCTACGATCTTTTCGAGGACGACGGGCTGGCGGTCGTTTATGAGGCGCCCAGCGAGGAGCTTCTGCCCTACACGCTCGCCCCGGCCGTCGCCGACATGTCGATTCCGGACATGTATGAGGCGCTGGCCGCCGAAGACGCGCCGGCGGCACTCCGCGCGGCCTACGCCGATTACATGGAGGCATGGGTCGCCGAGCGCGCCGCGGAGCCTGAAGCGCCGCGCGAAGCGGACGGGCCGGAACCCAGCGCGGTCCCGAACGCGCCCGACCTCAGCCCGCTCCAGCTTGGCTGGAGCAACCAGCGGTGGCAGGCCGACGTATGCAATGACGGGAACGAGCGCTGCGGTGGCGACCTTCTCGAAAACACCTGCGTGACCAACTTCAGCGCCCCGAACGGCAACAACCGCGTCATCGAACAGGGCCGAAGCGAACGGCACGAAATCTGGTCGGTGCCGCTCGGGGGCGCGAACCACCAGATCTGGATTCAGCGCCAGCAGGTGTTTTGGAGCAACGTCGCCGGGCTTCAGCAGATCGCCGGCGTGCTGCGGGGATTCTTCGTCCAGTACCCGGGTTCGCGAACGCTACGCTCTCGGGTCACCCAGCTCTCGCGCGGAGAGCGGTACCACGCCAACGCGAAGACCTTTGATGACTGCGAACCCGACTGACGACCCGACCGCCGGATCGTTCTTCGGACCTCCTTGATCGCAGACCGGGCTAGTGAAGCGGCGCACCGCGACGCTCGCGACCCTGGTTCCGACCGCCCTCGCCATGTGAGACCAGACCTCGGCCTCATGTCGGCGAGGGCGAGCCGGATGGAGTGGACCCGCTCCAGGACACAGGGGCCTCGCGCCGGCGCAAGATCGGTCGCAGGTGGGAAAGGCGATCTTCGTTTCGGGCCAGTCTGCGGCTCGCTCATGCCTAGGAGACGGAAGCACATGGGTTGGGACATCCGAGCCGGGCCTTGCGCTCGGGCCGGCCTGGATGGGTGGCGCTCCGCGAACTACCGTAGGGGCGTGGACGTGGCGCCCGAGAGCATGAGCTTCGACGCCTTCTTGGCGTGGAGCGCCTCGCAACGAGGTCGCTTCGAGCTCGTCGCCGGCTCCCCCGTCGCCATGGCTCCGGAGCGCGCGGGTCATGCGCGTATGAAAGCCCGGCTTCACCGGTCCATCGCCGACGCGCTCGAGGCCACGGGGCAATCCTGCGAGGCCTTCATCGACGGCATGACCGTTCGCATCGACGAATCCACCGCCTACGAACCCGACGTGGTCGTTCATCGTGGCGAGCCGCTCGATGACGATGCCGTGGTCGTCGAACGTCCCGTGGTCGTCGTCGAGGTGCTCAGTCGAAGCACTCGAGGGCATGACGCGGGCGCGAAGCTCGACGACTACTTTCGCCTCCCTTCGGTGGCGCACTACCTGATGGTTCGCACCGACCGATTCGCCGTGATTCACCACCAGCGACAGACCAACGGCACCATCCTGACGCGCGTCCTCCGCTCCGGTCCGCTTCAGCTCGACCCGCCGGGCCTCGCACTGAATCTCGACGCGCTCCGGGCGTAGGAGGGCCGGACGAGGCGGGAACCGCCGTCGGCTCCGGAGCTCAACCAGCGACGGATCGGGGGAGAGCAGCCAGCGCGAGCGGGCCCGAGGGCGCACCCCGGGGCTCGCTGCGGTACGCTGCCCGCATGTCGAGCGCGCATTCAGGCGCCTTGGACTCCGCGGCGGCCATTCGTCGTAGGTCCATTCGCCGGTCGGTGGAGGAGTACGGCCTCCATCCCGACGTGCGCGCGCTGCCGGCCCGTCTGAGCCGACGCGAGCTCTCCGAACGGCGCGGTCGGGTCGACGAGCAGCTCGGCGACGCGGCGCTCGAGGTGGCCTCCCTGTCCGACATCGCCGAGCGTGCGGGCTGCGCACTGCTCCTCACCACCGCGGACGGTGTGGTCGTGCGACGGCTGAATCGCGGGGGGCTCGGACCAGCCCTGGACGAAGGCTCTCGCTGGGCAGAGGCCGTCGTTGGCAACAACGCGGTCGGTACCGCCTTGGTGGAGCAGCGCGCCGTAAGCCTCCACGGGAAGGACCACTGGCTCGAGATTCTGCATCCCTACAGCTGCACGGCGGTTCCGCTTTGGGACGGCCACCAGCGCCTCGTCGGCATGCTCGACCTCACCACCGCAGCGTCGGATTCCGCCAAAGCACCGTTTCTTCGCGACGCGCTCGAGCAGCGGGCCCTCGCCGTGCATACGGCGCTCTTCGCAGCCGCCTTCCGGGAGCACTGCCTCATCGAACTCGCAGCGACGTCGCTGCGCGCAACGGAGCGTTCGCGTGCCCTCGTTGCGGTCTCGTCGGATGGCGACGTGGCTGGCATGACCCGGCCCGCGTCACGCCTCCTGGCAGCAGGCGCGCTGAAGGCGACGACGCCATTGGGCCGCCTCCTCGGGGGACGGCTCGCATCCCAGCTGCGCAACCTGCGCCACGCCGCCGCGGGCGCGCGACGGGAAGCGGGCCGCTGGTCGCTTCGGGTGGCACGCGAGGGCCATGCACCGAAACGCCCGCCGCGGCGGCCATCGAAGCCCCCTCCCCTCGACCTCGAGGCGCTTGCCGGTCGAGACGCGACGATGCAGCGCCACCGGCGCGCGCTCGGCCGTCTGATCGACACGGACCTCCCCATCATGATCGGGGGCGAGACCGGGACCGGAAAGGACGCGCTGGCCAAAGCGATCCACCGCGCCAGCCGCCGGTCGGCCCACGCCTTCGTCGCCGTGAACTGCGCGTCGGTGCCCGAGTCCATCCTGGATTCCGAGCTCTTCGGCTACGCGCCGGGTACGTTCACCGGCGGGCTTCGGGAGGGCAAGCCGGGCAAAATGGAGGCCGCCCATCGGGGCACGCTCTTCCTCGACGAAATCGGCGACATGCCGCTGCCGCTCCAGGGCCGCCTGCTCCGGGTGCTGGCGGAACGAGAAGTGACCCGGCTCGGCGCCATCGCGCCCGTGCCCGTCGACTTCCAGCTCATCACGGCCACGCACCGCAACCTGGACCACCTCGTGGCCGAGGGGCAGTTCCGCGAAGACCTGCTTTACCGGCTTCGCGGCGCAGCACTCCGGCTGCCGGCGCTCCGCGAGCGCACCGACCGGGACGAGCTCGTTCACGAGCTTTCCCCGCCGGGAACGACCTTCGCGCCTGGCGTGCTCGAGCAGCTCCTGGCGTACCCTTGGCCTGGCAACATTCGCCAGCTCAAGCAGGTGCTGACCTTCGCTTCGGCATGCAGCGACAGCGGGCGAATCACGCTCGGCGATCTGCCGCCAGAGGTTCGTCAAGCCGAGAGCGAATCGCCCGCGCCCTTCCGCACCGAGCGCCGCAAGTCGGAGCGCCACCTTCTGCTTGCGGCCAGGCGGCGACGAATTGGAACGTGTCGCGTGCGGCCGAGACACTCGGCCTCGGGCGTTCCACGCTGCATCGCAAGATGCGCGAGCTCGGCATCCAGCGCCCGAAGCGCTAAGCGCCGAGTCTTTCTGGGCTCTTCGATACGGCCGGCGCCGGACGCCCACGCCGGGTGTCCCAAGACTGAGCCACGCGCGCGCCGCCGATGGCTCAATACCGGGACACCTCGTGCGGGCCGCCCTAGCCTACCGCCGCTTCGCGACTGGCACGACGCTTGAAGAGCCCATCGCCATGGAGGTGCCGCATGCAACCGGGGCGAGCCGAAAAGAGGTGGATGTACGAAACGATGCTTCTCAGCCGGAGGTACGAAGAGGCCATTGAGAAGATCTACCTGGAGGGTAAACAGCCACGTTTCGACATGGCCGCCGGGCCCATTCCAGGAGAGATGCACCTCTCCAACGGACAGGAACCGTGCGCCGTCGGCGTGATCGCCCATCTGGACGAACACGACACCGTCACCGCTACGCACCGCCCGCACCATCAAGCGATTGCCAAGGGGGTGGATCTCAAGGCGATGACCGCAGAGATCTTCGGAAAGGGCACCGGTCTTTCCGGGGGCCGGGGTGGCCACATGCACCTCTTGGACCCTCGCGTGAACTTCGTCTGCTCGGGGATCATCGCGCAGGGAATGGGCCCCGCCCTCGGGGCGGCGCTCTCGCGGACGCTCCAGAACAAGCCGGGAGTCGCGGTCTCCTTCATCGGCGAGGGCGCCGTGAACCAAGGAGCCTTTCACGAGACGATGAACTTGGCCGCGCTCTGGAAGCTCCCCCTCATCGTCGTCGTCGAAGACAACGCCTGGGGAATCTCGGTCTCCAAAAAGGACTCCACCGCCGTCGAACGCAACCATGTGCGGGCGGCGGCCTACGGGATTCCCGGCCACTTCGTTCCGAACAACGATCCCATCGCGATCTACGACGTCGCCGGTGAGGCGGTCGCGCGGGCCCGGCGCGGCGAGGGGCCAACGCTCATCGAGATCGAGACCGACCGGCTCGCCGGTCATTTCATGGGGGACGCCGAGCAGTACCGCCCCGATGGCGAGAAGGACGCACTCTTCGCACGCGACCCCATCCCGCGACTTCGTGACCAAATGCTCGCCGCCGGTGAGCTCGAGGCCGATGAGGTGCCGGCCATCGAGGCCCGCGTCCGGTCCCGTATCGAGGAGGCCGTCGCCTTCGCTCGCGAGAGCCCCTACCCCCAGCCCACCGACGCGCTGAAGTGCGTGTTCCACCCGCCGACCTGAACCCTGGAGGCGCCAATGTCAGAAGAGAACGCAACGCGAAAGCTGACCATTGCTCGGGCCATGGCCGAGGCCATTGCCCAAGAGATGCGCGTCGACGAGCGCGTATTCGTCATGGGCGAAGACATCGCTGCGCTCGGCGGTGTCTTCGGCAATACACGAGGCCTCGCTGACGAGTTCGGCACGACGCGCATTCGTGATACGCCGATCTCCGAAACTGCCTTCATGGGCGCCGCGACGGGCGCCGCCATGGACGGCATGCGGCCCGTCGTCGAGCTGATGTTCGTGGACTTCATGGGCGTCTGCTTCGACGCCATCTACAACTGCATGGCGAAGAACGTCTACTTCTCAGGCGGCACCTTCAAGGTGCCGGTGGTCCTGATGACATCGACCGGCGGGGGCTACTCGGACGCCGGCCAACACTCTCAGTGCCTCTACGGATCCTTCGCCCATCTTCCGGGCATGAAGGTGGTCTCTCCGTCCAACGCCCACGACGCGAAGGGGCTCATGACCGCCGCGATTCGCGACGACAACCCGGTGGTCTTCATGTACCACAAGGGCCTTCAGGGAATGGGATGGCTCGGCACCGAGCCTGCCGCCATCGTGCCCGTGCCCGAGGAGAGCTACACGACGCCCATAGGCCAGGCCTCCGTGGTCCGCGAGGGCACGGACGTGACCATCGTCGGCCTCGCCATGGGAGTGCACCATGGGCTCCGAGCCGCAGATCAACTCGCGGAGCGCGGCGTATCCGCCGAGGTGCTCGACTTGCGTTCGCTCGTTCCCCTCGACCGCGAGGCCATCCTGCGATCCGTAGCCAAGACGGGACGGCTCATCGTGGTCGACGAGGACTATCGCTCCTACGGCGTGACCGGAGAGATTATCGCGACGGTCGCGGAACACGACCTGGGCCTCCTGAAGGCCAACCCGCAACGGGTGGCGTACCCGGACGTGCCGATCCCCTTCTCACGGCCCCTCGAGCAGTACTGCCTCCCCAACGCTGACAAGATCGTCGCCGCCTTCGACGCCATGGGCGGCTGAGCATGGACATCAAGGTGCCAGACGACCTCTGGGAAGGCGACGCCGAGGGTGTCCTGACGGCCTGGCTCTTCGACACGGGGGCCAAGGTCAGCGAGGGCGCCATCGTCGCCGAGGTCATGACAGACAAGGTGCAATACGAGGTCACCGCGCCGACCGGCGGCACGCTGCACATCTCGGCGGAGCTGGATGCCCTGGTGAGGCGGGGCGACGTCATCGGCAGCATCGATGCCGGCTGAGCCCACGACGCGGGTCATCCCGCTTCGCGGGGTCCGGGGCATGGTTGCCACGAAGATGTTGGCGAGCGCCACGGGCACCGCACCGGTCACCCACCACGCGGACGCGGACGTAAGCGGGCTCGCGGCGCGCAAGGAGTCGCTCGGAGAACTGGGGCGAAAGGTCTCCGTGGAAGACCTCGTCCTCGAGGCCGTGGTCGAGAGCCTCGGTCGCCACCCTTGGCTCAACGGGCGCGTGGAAGGAAGGGAGGTGCACCTCGAATCGCGTGTGCACCTCTCGGTCGCCATCGCCCTGGCGGACAACGGACTCGTCGCCCCCACGATCTTCGATGCGCACCTGTTGGACGCGGAAGGCCTGCGCGAGCGACGGCGCGACCTCGCGGCGCGGGCCGCGACCAACGAGCTGCGTGTACCGGAGATGAGCGGCGGGACCTTCACGGTCAGCAATCTCGGACGCTCGAGGGTGCGGGCCTTCACCCCCATTCTCAATGCGCCCCAGATCGCGATCCTCGGCATTGGCCGTACCGAGCGGGTGGCGACGCCGGGCTCTGCTGGCGAGCTCGTCTGGAAGCCGCGCATGGGGCTGTCGTTGACGTTCGACCATCGGGCCGTCGATGGGGCGCCTGCCGCGGCCTTCCTGGACGACCTTTGCGAGACCCTCGAGAGAGTGCGTACGTGACCGCGCTAGACGGGAACGTCGAAAGCGTCGCGCACGCACTGGCGCTGGAGAGCGCGATGTTCGCCGAGCCGCACGCAGGCTGCGGCGTGTGGTGGACCCGCCCGGGCCTCGTGGTGCCGCGGTCCCTCGCCCGGCTCCCTGGCTTCCCGAGAGCGCGGGACGCTCTCGCTGCCCAAGGCCTGCCCGTGGTGGTCCGCGGCAGCGGCGGCGGCGTCGTACCCCAAGGCCCGGGCATCCTGAACGTCACGGTCACGGTGCCGCTCCGAGCGCAGCGCCACGCGACCCAGGCGGACTTTGCGTGGCTCGCAGCGCCACTGCGCCGCTGGCTCGCGGAGCGCGACATCACCACCGAAGTCAGGTCCGTGCCTGGGTCCTTCTGCGACGGTGACCACAACGTGGTGGTCTCGGGCCGGAAGCTGGCCGGAACGGCGCAGCGGCGTGGGCGGAGCCGAGCGCTCCTCCACATGGTGCTTCTCGTGCGTCCGGATCTCGAACGCTCCCTCGATTCCGTAGCGCGTCTTCGCCGCCTGCTCGGGCGGCCCGGAGCGCTCTCCTTGCACGCGCACACGACGCTCGCGTCCCTCGCGCCGGACCTCGGCGACGTCGAGGTCGTCGCCGCGGAGCTCCGAACGCGCTTTCGGCGAAGCTTGGCGCTGCGCCCGGATCGACAGTCACCCGCAAGCAACGCGATGTGCAGCAGCCCCGGCGACGCCGCATGAAAGCAGCGGTACCCGCTCGACCCGCCGAGGGACTCAGCCGGACAGGGCGTCCGAGCGCTCTCGAATAGCCTCCACCATCGCGTCCCGGAAGAGCTTCAGCCGCGGGTTGCGTCGCATGTCGGGGTGAACGAGCACCCACAGCTCGAGGCCGGGCTCGGGTCCCGACCGCCGCGGGAGATGGGGATCGGCGACCACGCAGGGCAGGACGGCGAGGCCCATGCCCAGCCGGCAGGCCTCCAGGCGGAGAGCGACCTCGGGAATGACGAGGCGCACGGGCAGCTCCGGAAAGGGCGTACGGGAGTGCCAATCCGGCTCGCTGGAGCTCGCGATCCAGCAGTCGGCGGACGCCTCGGCGCCGTAGACCGCGACACTCACCGTCGCCGCCCGCCTCCCGGCAAGGGACGCGTCGGGCTGGGTGCCCGAGGGCACGCCGCGGATGGCCACGTCGGCGGCGAGCGCGCCGAGGTTGGCGAACTCCGTGGTCGTGTCGATGGTCATCGTGATGTCCGGCCATCTCCGCGAGAAGGCCCGGATCGCCGGCGCGAGGCCCACGGCCACGGAGTACGACATGGTCGCCCGGATCGGACCGCGAAGCCGATCGTCCGCGGCCCGCGCCTGTCGCGCGAAACCCGACATCGCGCCCTCGACGCCCTGCACCGCCAACAGAAGGGCCTGCCCTTGCAGCGTGGGCTGGAGCCCCGGCGTGTCCCGCTGGAAGAGCGGAAAGCCCACCGCTGCCTCCAGCGAGGCGAGGCGCCGACGTACGGTCGGGTGCGTCGTTCCAAGGGCCTGTGCGGCCTCACGGTAGCTCCGGGAGCGCACCGCCACCGAGAAGGCGTGCACGTCCTCCCAGTTCAGATTGGGCGGTTCCATGGAACGTCAGCGAACCACTCTGGTTCGGATACGACGCTATCACGAACCGGTGGACCTTCCTAAACTGGCAAGGAGCCGCGGGGCTCAGCGACCGCATCGCTCCAGTGACCCGCGGCCCAGCGAAAGGAACCGGACCGTGGAATGGTGGATGATCCTCTTGGCGGGACTCTTGATCCTGCTCCCCCTCGTCTATCTCGGGCTGCCCCGGCTTCTTCACGCCGTGGGACTGCATCCCGCGCACTCCATTCCCGCCTTTGACATGAAGGGGAAGCGTGCGCTCATCATCACGACGAGCCACGATCGACTCGGAGACAAGAGGGCACGTACTGGGGTCTTCGGATCCGAGATGACCGTTCCCTACTACGCCTTCCTCGATGCCGGAATGGACGTCGATCTCGCCTCGATCAAGGGCGGCGAGATTCCAATCGACCCGCGGTCTGGCTGGCCGTTGGCGACCCCCGAAGATCGGCGCTTCGCGAAGGACTCCTCGGCCATGGCTAAGCTCAAGGAGTCCATTCCCGTCGACCAAGTCGACGCATCTACCTACGACGTGTACTTCATGGCAGGGGGCTGGGGCGCCGCGTACGACCTCGCTCAGTCGGACAGGCTTGCCGAGCTCATCAGCGACGCGAACGAGAACGGGAAGATCCTGAGCTCGGTTTGCCACGGGGCGCTCGGGCTGGTCAGCGCCAAAGCAGCGGACGGATCGCCGCTGATCGAGGGTCGCCGGGTGACCGGCGTCACCGATCGACAAATCCGACAGCTCTTCGTCACGGTGACCCCCAAGCATCCCGAAACCGAGATGCGAAAGGTCGGTGCGAAGTTCGAAGCGAGTACGGCCCCCGTCGAGATGCTCGCGACGCACGTCGTGGTGGACGGGAACATCGTCACCGGACAGAATCAGAACAGCGGTTACGAAACGTCGCATCGAGTGCTCGAGCTCTTGGACGGCCGCGACTCCTAGCCTCGATCGGCCGTGCCCGTCTCCTGCCGAACTGTCCTGCCAAACTGTCCTGCTGAACCTCGATGACTGCGCCTAAGGCCTTGCATGCCGCTTAGAGCTCTGGTGATGGGCACGTTGGGCCTGTTCTTGGCGCCTGCGGCGGTGGGCGCCCAGGCGGAGGCGACGCGCCCGAACATCCTGCTCGTCCTGCTGGATGACGCGGGCTTCATGGACTTCGGCGCCTACGGCAGCGACACCGCTACACCGAACATCGACCGGTTGGCCCGCTCCGGGACCATGTTCACCCGGTACTACACGCAGCCGCTCTGCGGGCCCAGCCGTGCGTCCTTGATGACCGGGCAGGACAATCACGTCGTCGGCGCTGGCACTCTAGGAGAGGTGCTGACCGACGAGATGCGCGCGTTTCCTGCATACAGCATGACCTGGGAGGACAATCAGCAGACCATCGCATCACGGCTCAAGACCATGGGATACCAGACCTTCGTCACGGGGAAATGGGGAATTGGCGGCATCGGCGTCAATCTGCCTCACCGCTTCGGTTTCGACCGTTCGTGGGTCCTCGACGCTACGGGTGCGAGCAACTATGAGGCGAAGCCCTATCTGCCGCTCTACACGGAGGTGAAGTGGTTTGAAGACGGCCATCGCGTCTCGCTTCCGGATGACTTCTATTCTTCGCGCGACATCGTCGACAAGATGATCGAGTACATCGATGGCGCCGACCCCGAGGCCCCCTTCTTCGCTTACCTCTCCTTTCAGGCGGTCCACATCCCCGTGCAGGTGCCGCGGGAGTATATCGACAAGTATGACGGCGTCTTCGATCGCGGATGGGACGTCATGCGGGAAGAGCGGCTCGCGAGAGCCATCGAGCTCGGCCTCGTGCCTCCAGGCACGCGCCTCTCACCGGGCGCGTACAATCACCGAAGATGGGATGACCTGACTCGCGAAGACCAGGCGTACTGGTCCCGGGCCATGCAGGTAAACGCCGGCATGATGGAAGCCGCCGACTTCCACCTGGGCCGCTTGCTGACGCATCTGGAGGTCGGGGGGAATCTCGAAGACACCATCGTGGTCGTCACCTCCGACAACGGCCCCGAGTACAACACGCTTGGAAAGACGGCACCGCCCGCGATGCGGGCGTTCGAGAGTGCGTGGATGGCCGTCGAAGGCTGGGACACCTCGTACGAGAATCTTGGCCAGCGCGGAAGCATGGGCGCCATTGGTCACGAGTGGGCCTCCGTCTCGGCGGCGCCTCTCCATCTTTTCAAGTTCAACGCCTCCGAGGGCGGGCTTCGCGTCCCCATGGTCGTCTCGGGACCGGGCATCGAAGACCTCGGCATGGTGGACAGCCGATGTCAGGTATCGGACATCGCGCCGACCCTCCTCGAGTCCGCGGGCGTCCCCTATGAGGCCAGTGACTTCTACGGGCGCAGCTTGATGCCTCTCCTTCGCGGTGAGACGGACGCGGTCTACGGGGAGCGCGATTCCTTCGCTTTCGAAACCGGCGGAACGGCGGCGCTGTATCGCGGCCGCTGGAAGATCACCCGGACTCCCGAGCCCTATGGCGACGGAGAATGGCATATGTTCGACCTCTCCACCGACCCCGGGGAGACCTCCGACGTCGCCGCCGATCATCGGGAACTCTTTCGGGAGATGCGCGAGGAGTACGAGACCTATGCGTCCGAGGTGGGTGTGTTCCAGATGGAGCCCGGCGAAAGCGCGCGTAAGCAGCTGTCGCGAAACGCGATTCGGAAGACCTTTGGGAACTACTGGCACCTGATCGTGCCCTTGCTCGTCCTCGTGCTGGCGTCGCTCTTCGGTGCCGCACGGGCTTTGAGGTCGCTCGTGAGGCACCTTCGAAGGCGAAAGGCCCCCGCCTCCTCGGCCGGGTAGGCCCCCTTGCACCACCCCCACCGGACGAAGCGGAAGGCGGCGCGCGGCCCCCGCGCGTGGCTCGCGGTCGTCGCGGTTCTTGCCGGCGGTGGGATGCTCATCGCCGCCGGCGGGCTCGGCCAACCGGAACGCGAGCATGGGAGCTGCCCGCTCGCCGAAAGCGCCATTGGAAGCTTCGTACGAGTCGACGGCGGTGGCTTCGTGCAGGGGGCGGGCCGCCTCTACGCGGAGGAGGGGCACCCACGGCAAGTCTTCGTCTCCTCGTTCCTGCTGCAAATCAACGAGGTGACGAACGATGACTTCGCTGCCTTCGTTGCGGCAACCGGCTACGTGACCGACGCGGAAAAGGGTGAGGGCTCGGCCCGCTTCGTCGCGACGGCGACACCCGGAGATGCGGCGTCGTGGTGGCGGCTCGATCCCGGCGCGACGTGGAGAACTCCCGAGGGAGCCGAGAGCGATCTGCGGGGAAAGGGCCGGCATCCGGTCGTGCACGTCACCCTTCGCGACGCCCGCGCGTACGCGGCATGGGCCGGCGGTCGGCTCCCGAACGAAGCCGAGTGGGAAATCGCAGCGTCACGGGGTCTCCTCGACCCGCGCGAACCCGAGTCGGGCGCGCGAGGCCCCCACGGCGAGTTCCGCGCCAACGTGTGGACCGGCCCCTTCCCCACCTTCGATACCGCGGAAGACGGCCACGCAGGTAGCGCTCCGGTGGGTAGCTTCGCGGCCAGCCGCATCGCGACCTACGATCACCGCCCACCAAGATCGCAAGAGATGCATCCTGCGCACCACGCGAACCACCAGAA
>JBCCAW010000837.1:0-1746 GCA_039814655.1 Myxococcota bacterium
CCGGCGCGGTGCAGGCTGCGCCGCCGCCCGTGGTCCTCGACTCGGAGCCCGCGGGCGCCGAGGTGCTCGAGCAAGGCGTCATCATCGGCACCACGCCGCTCGTGCTCCCGCGCCCGAGCGCCGACGCGCTGCGCGAGCTCGAGGTGAGGCTCGACGCCCACGAGCCCCGGCGCGTCCGTGTCTCGGCGGCGAGCGCCACGCACGTTCAGGTCAACCTCGCCGTGCGCCGGCGGCGCGGCCGTGCGCGGACGGCCCCGCCGGACCTCGCCGCGGGCACCATGGGCGAAGCGGCGCCGCGGCGACCGCCCCCGCAGGCCGAGTTGCTCGACCCCTGGAGCCACTGATTCACGCGCCTCGATGGAGAGAAAGGCGGGCTCTCTCGCCGGGAGCGTGCTCAGTACGCGAGGCCGCCGCCGCCGGGCGCGCCTTCGGCACCGCCGGCCGCGGGCACACCCGCCATGGGCTGGTACTCGAAGACGTCGTGGATCACCCAGGCCTCGCCGTTGTCCGCGCGGATGTGGATGTCCACGGTGCCCGGCTCTTCGGAGGTGGGCGAGAAGGCCAAGAGCGTCCCCGGGTCCACGATGACCACGCGCTGCGACGGCTTGTTGCCGAAGAAGACCGTGTAGCCGATGTCGGTGCGAAAGTTCGCTCCGAGAATCTTGATGGGCTGCTCGCCCTGCACGGTGCCCGCGCGAGGCTCGACGTCGAGAATGGAGATCTCGCCGCCGCCAAGGGCCGCGTCGCAGCCTCCGAGACAGAACAGAACACCAGCGAACGCGACGCTCGCGGCGCGACGGAGGCGCGACGGGAGCGCGGACGGGGACGAGGCTGCCATGACCGCGGGAACGTAATCGAGGCGGGAAAAGCGAGTCAACGGCAGGCGAAGCTCCGTGGCCGCGAGGCACGGAGCCGAGGAGCGTTGGACGAATCGGCCCTGGATGGCATTGTTTCTCGCCTTGCTCCCCGATGGGGGCTGGCCCGGCGCACACCGCGGCGGACACTTCAGACGACGTTGCCGGGTTCTCTCGGCCACGGAGTGTGAGGGCTCCTTTCGCGAGGGGGCCCGACGACGAGACAATGCGAGCGGTCCAAGGAGAAGGCGGGACATGGGTCCAGCTCTCGGTCCGGCTCGAAAGAGGCATCGATGGCGAAACAGGGCAGGCGCCGCCGTAGGCGCAACAACAACAGGCCGAGTGATCGGCCGAGCCACGTGGTGGCCATCCCCAGCATCGCTCCGCCGAGCCCCGAGGAGCACGACGCGAAGGTAGCGGCGGAGAACGGAGCGAGCGCCGCTCCGGCACCAGCCCCGAAGACCGTGACCGCTTCCGCCGCGGTGGCCGAGCCCGCGGTGGCGGAGCCCGCGGCGGTGGCCGAGTCCGCGGCAGCCGAGCCTGCGCCCGAGCCCGCGGCGCCGGCGCCCGCGCCCCAGCCGGTCAACGCACGGAGCTCGGCGGCACCGACGTCGAAGGCGGCGCCCGTTCGCCGCTCGATTCCCATGCCCGAGCCGGAGCCCGAGGAGGACGAGGCCGCCAGCTTGGCGCCGGTGCGGCCCGCGCGACCGGAGCCCGCCGTTGGCGCGTCGACGCCGGTACGGCGTTCGATTCCCATCCCGGAGCCGGAACCCGAAGAGCCCCCGGCACCCGTGGCCAAGCTTCCGCCGCCGGCGGCGGTGCCCTCGGAGAGCGCGGCTCCTGCCGCCAAGCCGGCGCCCGCTGCCAAGCCGGCGCCCGCCGCCAAGCCGGC
>JBCCAW010000594.1:0-3757 GCA_039814655.1 Myxococcota bacterium
GTGCACGGCGCTGAAGAGCACGGAGCTGAGCACGGCCGCCGCGAGCAGGGCCGCGGCGCGCTGGCCGCCCCGCCGCGTACGTCGCGCGAGCTCCGCGAGGCCGCCGTAGAGGGCGACGCGAAACACGAGCTCTTCGTGAAATCCCGCGCCGGCCGCCATCACCAGCTTCTCCAGCGGGCCGAGGGGCCGGGCCGCGTCGGCCAGCGGCGGGATCCAGGTCAGCCGCGCCGCAGCCCAGCCCACGGAGACGCGCAGACCGATGGCCAGCACCGTGCTTTCGACGAGCACGGGCACGAGCGCCACGGGCTTCACGGTGCCGCGGCGGCGCAAGAGCAGCATGGCGCCCACGAGGCCCGCGGCGAAGGCCAGCGTCACGGCGACGTAGGCCAGCAGGCTCCGCTCGAGCAGCGCGAAGGTCGCCTGGCTGACGAGGTCCACGCCGTTGCGCAGGTCGATGGCCAGAATGCCGAGGTGGTAGGTGAGGAACACGGGCACCACGAGCACCAGGCTCGTGAGCGGGTCCGCCTTGCGCGGCAGCCATCGCCGCCCGCGGCGCTCCGCGCCCTCGTCCCCCTTCGGCGGCTCGGCGGTGCTCGCGTCGGCGCTCATTCGAAACGCAGGAGAAGCGCGCCGCCCTCGACGTTCATTCCCGGAGCCACCTCCACGGCGGCCACGGTACCGGCGGTTTCCGCCCGGAGCTCGTTCTGCATCTTCATCGCTTCGATGACGATGAGCGGCGCGCCCGCGTCGATCTCGGCGCCGGCCTCCACGAAGACCTCCACGATGCGCCCCGGCATGGGGGCGCGGAGCTCCTTGGCCGCGGAGGCGCCGGCGCCGCGGGCCTTCCGGGCGCGCTGGCGCTCGCTCTCGACCCGGACCGTGGTGCGGTGCGTGCCGGCAGCGAGCATGGTCTTGTCGCCGAGCGCACCGACGTGCACGTCCCAGACCTTGCCGTCGAGGCGCAGGCTGACGCCGCCGGGGACGCGCGTGACGGCCAGGTCCACGGGCTTGCCGTCCTCGCTCACCGAGACGGTGCCGCCCTCGGTGATCTGAACGTCGATGTCCCGTTCTTCTCCTTCGATGGTGACGCGGTACTTCATCGGCTCGCCTCGCGCGGGCTCGGGGCAGACGCCTCGCCCGGCACGAGCGGAGCTACCCGAAGCCGCGGAGCAACGCAACGCTTGGCGCCCGGCGCCGCGTTGCCTGCGGGGAAGACACCCCCTCATAATGCCCAGCCGTGTTTCGCCTCGTCCTCCGCGCCGGCGCCTCCTGCGGCCGGGTGCTGACGCTCTGCCTCGTGCTCGGCGCGCTATCGCTGCCGCGCTCGGCGGAGGCCAGCCGCAGCCACACGGTGCGTTCCGGGCAGACCCTCGCCGCCATCGCCCGGCGCTACCGCGTGGCGGTCATCGACCTTCGCCTCGCCAACGGCCTCTCCCGGCGCGCCACCTTGCGCCCGGGGCAGGTGCTTCGCGTGCCCGAGCGGGGCGTGGTCTACGTGCGGCCCGGGGACAACCTCGGGCGCATCTCCCGGCGGGTTCGCGTTCCGCAGGACACGCTCCGCCAGCTCAACCGGCTCCGGCGCAACGCGCGCCTCCGCGTGGGGCAGCGGCTGGTGCTGCCCACCTTCGTGCCCGCAGCGGAGACCCGCGACTGGGGCGAGCCCGACGAGCCCGGCGTGGTCACGCTCGTGCGCCACGGCGAGCGAGAGCGCGTGCGCCTCGTCGACGACGAAGGACGCGTGGTCCGCACGGGGCTCGAGGCCCTTGCGCGGCTCATGCGCCGCCAGGACGAGGACGCCCCGGAGCCGCCGGCGCCGCGCCTGGCCTTGCTGCTGGCGAAGCTCTCGGACCAGTTCGGTGGACGTCCCGTGGCCGTCGTCAGCGGCTGGCGACCCGTGGGCGGCCGCACGCGCCCCTCGAGCCGGCACACCATGGGGCGCGCCGCGGACATCAAGATTCGCGGCGTCGGCAACCGGACGCTCTGGGAGGCGTGCCGCCGCCTGGACCACGTGGGTTGCGGTTACTACCCGCGGAGCACCTTCACCCACGTCGACGCGCGGCACCGGCGCACGCAGTGGGTGGACTGGTCCCGTCCGGGCCAGCGCGCGCGCTACGGCACGCTCTCCGGGCCCCGGCGTCGCGGCCGCCGCGCCATGCGCTGGCCCCGGCGTCGCGGCGACGTGCCCCTCGCCCTCGAGATCGTCGAGCCCGACGGGAGCGTGACGGCCTTCGAGGACCTGCCCGCCGCGGACGCCGCGGAGGACGAAGAGGACTTCGAGGGCGAAGGCCCCGTCGATGACGGGAGCGAGGACGCGCCACTCCCCGTGGCCGAGGCGCCCGACGACGCGGAGGACCCGGAAGGCGACGCGCGCGCGGCGCCCGCCGACGTCGCGCCCGCCGACGTCGCGCCCGCCCCGGACGACGCCCAGGCCGCCGCCGAAGCGGACCCGGAGCCCGAGCTCGAGCCCGCCGCCTCCTAACCGCTCCGTTTCCGTTTCCGTTTCCGAGTCCGAGTCCGAGTCCGAGTCCGAGTCCGTTTCCGTTTCCGTTTCCGAGTCCGAGTCCGAGTCCGAGTCCGTTTCCGAGTCCGGCCCCCGCTACTTCAGCCCGTAGTCCTTGATCTTGTAGAGCAGCGCCCGGTGGCTGATCTCCAGGTGCTTCGAAGCCTGCGTCCGGTTGCCGCCCGTCTTTTCCAGCGCCCGCGCGATGAGCGTCCGTTCCATGAAGCGCTGCATCTTCTTGATGCTCAGCTCGTCCGTATCCAGGACCAGGCGCCGCGCGTCGAAGGGCTGGTTGAGCCGGTCGGGCAGGTCCTCGGCGCCCAAGCGGTCGCCGGCGGTCAGCACCATGGCGCGCTCGATGACGTTCTCGAGCTCGCGCACGTTCCCGGGCCAGCCGTAGCTCATCAGGAGCTGCCGGGCCTTCGGGGTCACGCCGCGCACGTCCGTGCCGAGGCGCGTGTTGTTTCGCGCGATGAAGTGCTCGACGAGGAGCGGCACGTCTTCGCTCCGCTCCCGGAGCGGCGGCACCACGAGCGTCAGCACGTTCAGCCGGTAGTAGAGGTCCTCGCGGAAGCGCCCCTCGGCGACCTCGTGCTCCACGTCGCGCACCGTCGCGCTCACCACACGCACGTCCACGCTCACGTCTTTGGTGGCGCCCAGGGGGCGGAGCGTGCCCTCCTGGAGCACGCGGAGCAGTTTCACCTGGAGCATCAGCGGAAGCTCGCCCAGCTCGTCGAGGAAGAGCGTGCCGCCGTGCGCCTCCATGAAGAGGCCCTTCTTGTCGCTGTGCGCGTCGGTGAAGGCGCCGCGCTTGTGGCCGAAGAGCTCACTCTCGAGCAGCGCCTCGGGAATCGCGCCGCAGTTCACCGCCACGAAGGGCCCCTTGGCGCGCTTGCTCCCGTCGTGGAGCGCCCGGGCCACGAGCTCCTTGCCCGTGCCGCTCTCGCCCTGCACCAGCACCGTGGTCCGGTGCGCGGCGACCTTCTCCACGGTGCGGAACAGCTTCTGCATGGCCTCCGAGCGGCCGAGCATGCGCCCGAAGCTCTCCCGCTCCCGGAGCTCTTCCTTGAGGCGCCGGTTTTCCCGCCGTAGCTGCTCCCGCTCTTCGGCCTTGCGCAGGGCCAGGAGCACCTCGTCCTGCTTGAAGGGCTTCGATACGTAGTCGTACGGGCTGCGTTTCAGGTCGCATTGTGGGAAATCGTCACGGATTACAATGCGGCATCGATCTATGATCTCGACAGCGGTGATTTCCTGACA